>WSZY01000195.1 GCA_013139875.1 Mariprofundaceae bacterium
CGTCATGGTGCGGAGAGCATTACCCAGCTGGAGATCATGCCTGCTCCACCTGAATCTCCAAACAAGCTGGTTACCTGGCCGAACTGGCCGATGAGAATGCGCACATCCACTTCTCAGGAGGAGGGTTGTGAACGTGATTTCTCAGTTGCCACCAAACGTTTTGTCGGTGAAAACGGCAAGGTGACCGCCATCGAGTGTATTCGTGTGGATTGGACTCAGGGTGACAATGGCCAGTGGCAGATGAGTGAAATTGAAGGCAGTGAGTTCATCCTCAAGGCCGATCTGGTTCTGCTGGCAATGGGCTTCCTGCACCCTGTGCATGAGGGCATGATTGAAGAGCTGGGCGTGGAGAAAGATGGCCGTGGCAATGTGGCTGCGAACGATCAGGACTACCGGACCAGTCTCGGCAAGGTCTTTGCTGCCGGTGATATGCGCCGTGGTCAATCACTGGTTGTATGGGCTATCCGTGAAGGCCGTCAGGCTGCCCGGTCTGTGGATCAATTCCTGATGGGTTCATCCGACCTGCCGCGTTAAAAGTATAGCCACTTGATACGAAGGGCCACTGAATCAGCGGCCTTTTTTTAATACGCCAGATGGATCCGGCTGTCTCCTTTAACCAGGCAGGGGATTTACTCCACCAATAGTTTCAACCGCTTCATATCGCTACCCGATGGCTTATGGGAGATACCGAGCAGAATGTCAGCAAGTTCCCGTTCCTGCTTCGATGCTCCTTCATCAGCAGAAAGGTTGCGCAATCTGTTCGCATCCTTACCACCAATACTGTGTTGCATACGCATCAGTGCGCCAGCCAGAATCTTTTCGAAAGCCGTGGCATGCTCATCAGCGATGATATGCGACAAGACCTTCTTCTCTTTCACTGTCGGGTAATGATTCAATTCCATCACAATAGTCGCCATTTCAGATACAGCCGTTTCGGCGGCCGAAGCGAGCGGTGATAGGGCTAGCAGTAAAAGGGCCAACAAAGAAATAGATATACTCTTCATCACAAACCTCCTTACGACGAAAAGGTATGTCTGAAACTCAACTCAAACTCAGTTTCGCAACTTCCTAACCTTTCGCGGATTTAACTATTATAGCCTATAATAACAGTCAGGTATTATAAATTGGTCAAAAATTTACCTCAGAGGAGGCCTGGCATGAATAGAGATATCCTTTCACCTGTCCGCCACGGACTGATCATGGCAGTTGCTGCACTAATATTCGGCGCACTATGGGCAGGTTTTCTAGCCACTCAGCATGAAATCCTTCATACCGGATTTGAGTCGCAACAACTTGTGGTTGAACAGTCAGAACAGGTACTGCACAACCATGATCACAATGACAGCATGCATACAACCGAACAGCATAGCCACTCGGGTAACTTGGCAAATGATGCCATGCAACGGCTACTGCGCGGCCACATTCATTTTATGGGACTGGGTGTACTGGTCACAGCTCTGTTGCTGATCACCACTTTTACATCACTGAATGATTGTTGGAAAAAAGCACTTGGCTGGTCTTTCGGCATTGGAGCAGTTGCCTACCCGCCAGCGTGGATTTTGATGGGGCTCCGAACCGTAACACTGGGGCCTGAAGCGGCTGAAGCCAGCGTTATGTGGCTATTCATGCCGGCAGTTGGCCTACTGCTGTTGTCGATGAGCATTCTACTGGCCGTATTGATGATTGAATGGCTAGGGTGGCAGAACAAAAGTTGGCTATCGATACTATTCAAGGATTGTCCTAATGTAGGCTGAGATCTACAGCAGGGCAATTTTATCAGTTTCCACCACTCTGTTTTTCATTCAGATTTGGGACTATGAGTCGTGATGGTATTTATAACTCGGATATTCACAGTAAAGGCTTTGTCTTTGATGACAAAGTAACCACTGTGTTTAGTGATATGATCAACCGCTCTGTTCCCGGCTATGGTCAAACATTGCAGATGGTAGAGCTCATCTCCCATCAATACGCGCAACCGGGAACCAACCTTTATGATCTGGGTTGTTCACTGGGTGCTGCAACCATGGCCTTGAGCCGGGGATCTTCGGGGAAAGATTGCAAAGTCACCGGTGTCGACAACTCCCCTTCCATGGTAAAACGCTGCAAGGAGACGCTGAAAGAAGAGAGTGTCAAGATTCTCTGTCAGGACATACTTGAAACAGAAATCGAAAACGGATCGGTCGTTGTTCTCAATTTTGTGCTGCAATTTGTACCCAAAGTGAAACGGCTCACACTTCTGAAAAAAATTTGTCGTGGCCTAAAGTCCGGGGGCGTACTGATCCTCTCCGAGAAGATCGCCTTTGACGATGCCGATGAGAACCGGCGCCAGGCCGAACTGCATGAAGCATTCAAGCGTGCACAGGGGTACTCGGATCTTGAAATCAGCCGAAAGCGCACCGCACTGGAGAATGTTCTGGTTCCTGAAACTCTGCGTGTCCATCACGAACGACTGAAACGGGCAGGGTTCTCCAGCTCCAATGCTTGGTTTCAATGTTTTAATTTTTCGTCAATTATAGCCATAAAATAGCTGTTTTTATGCAAAATTATAAAGAAAATGAAGAAAAACGACTCATTTCTTCGATTGGCAACTCGCCACTTTCCGGCTACTCAGATGAACTGATAACACTCAACGAACAGGGTTGGAAAAAGATACTCGGGCATGGTGACCTGCCGCGCTGGAGCAGTGGCTTTCATGCGCTTCCTGATGTCACCCCCTCCTCCATTGATCTCAATGCGGAGAGTGTTCGCATCGGCTTACCTGACGACTGTTTCGAAAGTGCTGAAGAGATCAGAGAGGCACTGAAAAAGATGCATCCATGGCGCAAAGGGCCGTTTGATATCTTCGGAGTCCATATCGATACCGAGTGGCACTCGGACTGGAAATGGCGCCGCATCAAAGACCATATCACCCCGCTTGGTGGCCGCATCATTCTCGATGTTGGCTGCGGTTCCGGTTACCACATCTGGCGCATGCTGGGTGCGGGTGCCGACCTTGTTATCGGTGTCGACCCCACCCCCCTTTTCTCACTTCACTTTGCCACAGTGAAGCGTTACACACCTGATTCAGGGGCCTTTATTATTCCCGTCGGTATTGATGATATGCCGGCTGGCATGGCCTGTTTCGATTCCGTCTTCTCGATGGGCATCCTCTATCACCGCCGTTCACCACTGGATCACCTGATTCAGCTGAAAGAGCTGCTTCGTCCCGGTGGCGAACTGATTCTGGAGACACTGGTTATTGAGGGAGATGGAGAGAGCTGCCTGACCCCTAATGGGCGCTACGCCAAGATGCGCAATGTCTGGTCTGTACCATCTGTAAAAACGGTTGAAATATGGCTGAAACAGGTAGGCTTCACGAGCATCCGCTGTGTAGATGTGAACGTGACAACGGTTGAAGAGCAACGCTCTACAGAGTGGATGCAATTTGAATCGCTGTCCGATTTTCTTGATCCGGATGATCACAGCAAAACAGTCGAGGGCTATCCGGCACCCCGCCGTGCTACCATAATCGCAAACACCTAACCGGAACCACAGCCTCCCATACCGCACATCGGTGCAGGTGAGCACGGAGCCGATCCGCAAGGCGTATCAGGTCTGCTGCTACCCACGGCGTGGGCGGAGATCAACTTTTTCAGATCTTCACTGGAGCACTCCGGACAGGTTGCAACATCACTGCTTCGCAACAGCGTTTCAAACCGGCTGTCACACTGCCTGCACTGAAACTCATAAATCGGCATTACTCACTCCTCATCTCCTACGGACTCATCCTCAAACAGTTCTCCCGAGACATCCAGAACAATCTTGCCGGTTCTACCACCGGCCTCGATCAACTGGTGTGCTCTGGCAGCGTCTTCCAATGGCAAAACATCTGAAACAAAAACAGAGAGCCGGTTCTCTTCAAAAAACTGAGTGCACTGCTCCAGAATATCAGCCTGATGCTCAGCCGCCTGCCTGAGATCATAAACCATAGGTGAGAGCATCAACTCCTGGCTTACCCGCACATTTTTCAGCCGCAGGCTTTTCCAGTCCACATCATCCGGCACCTGCAAAATCGTTACCAGATCACTGTAGTGCGCCATGGCAGGCAGA
>WSZY01000181.1 GCA_013139875.1 Mariprofundaceae bacterium
ATACAGCAACCTTTGCGCAGTACTGAGTTCAGCATATCCCCTGATAAAAATGCCGCTGTGGCAAAAAATGATAGCACGATAAGCCTGCTTGAAGGGTTTCATCACCTGACCTATGCATTGAATAATATTTCCAAAGGCCAGGAAAGCGTGTTTAAGCTTGATTACATCAAGAAAGATCCGAAGCCCTCCGTTGATATCAAATACACCTCCATGACAGGTCCGGAAGTTTCCAGGTCATCACCTTATGAAACCCAGAGGAACATAAAAACCCTTATCTATATACTGTTCGGCACAGGGGTCATTGCTATGATGGCGCTGTTGGCCTGGTTTATCCGCTCCCGGAAAAAGAAGCAGCATGGAAGCAGACCATGAAAAGCTGTTCAAGCCGAATTACACTTCTGCCTGCCTGCATGGCGCTGACAATGGCTATTGCCATGGCCCCATCCGGCGCCTCGGCGCTGACTGTGAACGAGGTGGTGGTGGATCTTGCCTGCCCTTGCGAATGTCCGCTCGTCCTGTCGGACTGCAACATGACCTGCGGCCTTAAGTGGAAGGATGATGTAGGCAAGCTCATCAACAAGGGGATGAGCAAGCAGGAGATCATCGACTCCTTTGTCGCCAAACATGGGGACGCCGCCCGCATCACTCCCCTTCAGAGGATTCAGGGGAAGATATTCCAGTATACAAGAAGCTTTGGCACCCTGGAGTGGGTTCTGTTATGGGTGGGGATTGCGGTATGGATATCACTGATGTTTATTGGTATCTACATAGCTGTGAAAAAAGTATCCCGAGACAAATCGCAGGCAACTTGAAAATCATTTTCTATGAAGTTTAAAAAACCAATGAATCGGCATGGAAACTGCACATGAAGGCCCTGCTCATCAGCATAGTCGCATTTACACTGCTGGCCGGCACAGCCACTCTGCTTGTACTCATATACCTGTTCGAAATATCGCCCGGGGAGATCACCAACACCCTGCGCAGCGAAGGAAAGTTTTTCCTTTATAAGCATGAGTTGGTTGAAAAGCTCTCCCCTGCCGAAAGGATGCGCCTCTATCAAAGCAACTGCACCAGAACATGTCACAGTAAGGACCTGGTCGAGAATAACCCCAGAACCGCCGCTGAATGGGATATGATTGTAACACGGATGAAGGCGCCAGACAGGGCTGATCTGAACGACCGCGAAGCAGAAGCGATTACCCGCTATCTACAGAATCATTTTCTGAGCAATATCCCGACGGCCCTTTCAGAGAAGACCATGAAGTTCATCAAGAGGCATCTGTGGAAAAGTGATTTCGGAGAGGGCGACCTCTACCTTGATGTTATTTATATTCCCCGTGCGCACATCAACTTGTTGCCGTTTCTAGTCGCTGGCCGCGAGCCGCCGGACAAAAAAGGTGCTTTTTTTGTCATTTTCCTGAATACCCATCAGGGAACAATACCACCGTGGAATCTTGCTGACATGACCACGCTTCGCCACGGCAGCACCTATTCACAAAAAGCAACCGACTGGCAAGTCCTCTACGAGGATGGCCAACACCACCATAATCAGGGCTTACTCACTTTTCCGGCTTTCAACGAGAGCCAAGCCTCCAGCATGGAAATTGCTATTCGTCTCCCCGGAATGAGGGAAGAGATATTTCAGTGGGAACTCCCCGTTCCAGCCATGGCGAAATAATGCCCCGGCTCAGCGGCCGCACGCACCCTGAGGAAAACAGACAGGAACCGGCCTCTCTTTAATAGCGCCAACTTGTATGAAGCTGCTCTTTGATTCACCATTTCGCCGTAGCTGGTGCTTGCCATACTTTGCGCCACCGCGCTAGCTTGCTTTTTTGATGCCACTTGATTGCCAATGCCGGATACAGGGAGAAAAGAGTTGAAGTCCAAGTATTACAAGCTATTGCTTGCTGTTTCCGTCCCCGGTTTAGTGGTTGCACTTGTGACAGCTGGCTTGCTGTTTTCGAGTGGAGATGCACTTCCTGAAAAGAAGTCGGCTCCCGACTTCTCACTGCAGCTCCTTGATGGCGGAAAATTTCAGTTGGGCGACTACAATGGAAAGCCCATCATGATCAATTTCTTTGCCTCCTGGTGTCATCCATGCCGAATAGAAAGCCCAGCCCTTGTCACTGTTCGTGGTGAGTATGAGCCAAAGGGTATTACCTTTTTAGCTATTGCTATCGATGACACCGAAGAGGATGTGAAGAAATTCATTGAGGAGCTGGATTTTATCTTTCCTGTAGGCCTTGATAAAACAGGAGAGATCAAAGACGCTTTTGGCGTGTACGGCCTACCCACCACCTATTTTATAAACAGGGATGGTACTATCAATTACACCCATCCGGGAAGTGCTACAAAGGATCTACTGCGACATGAACTCGACAAGCTACTGCTTTAATAACCTTGCCGCCGCCCTTCTTCTTGCGGCATGCCTCTCCGGGTGCAATGGAGATGGACGGGCACTGCTACAGGTCGGCGAAAAGGCCCCGCCTTTCACCCTGGAGCTGCTGGACGGTGGAGAGGCCAACCTGGAACAGTATGCCGGAAAGGGGCTGGTCATCACCTTTATGGCCTCGTGGTGCCCCTGCTCCAAAGACTCCATGCCCCTGATGAAAAAAGCCTATCAAACGCATAAGGATAATATAACGTTTCTGGTGGTTGGCATTCAGGATGATGAATCAAAGTTTGAAAAATACATCAGGAAGTGGGAGGTGCCGTTTTCAGCAGGCTTCGATGATGGCGCCCGGATATCCAGAGATTATGGCGTAGGCTCCCCGCCAACGACCTACGTTATCAACAAATCAGGCATTGTGAAACGCGCTTTTTACGGGAACATCAAAGACAAAGAAGATGATTTTCCCGAGTGGCTTAAAGAGATACTGTAATGGAAATCAGCACCGCCCTTTGGGGAGGATTCTCCTCCTTTTTCTCGATCTGGCAGGTTTGTCTTCTGCAGATCAGCCCCTTCTACATGGCCTTTATCGCTGGCCTGTTTCTGGCAACAGCCGGCCAGAAGGACGATCCGCGAATCGGCCGATGGGTCTTGCTCCCATTTCTTGCCTATACGGCGGGTTTCACTGTTTTCTATTCTCTGCTTGTCGCCTCCGGACTGGGTATCAGCAGACTTCTTCTATATAACGTCAGCGACCTGAGATTGATTTCAGGTATCGTCATTCTGCTTGCCGGCCTCTATATCCTGATGGTTGATCGCATAAGCTTTCTGAGCAGAAATCACACCCCCCTTTTGTTGAGCGCGTTATCCCTGTCTATCGGCATCAGCTTCGCACTCATCTACTCGCCCTGCATTACGCCAACCTTGTCGGAGATCATGGGGATAGCATCTCAGCCGCAAACGGCGGTTGAAGGATGGCGTTTGGCCTTGATGTATGGAGTCGGCATATGCGCCGCATTTGGCGTGACGGGTATAACACTCGTCCTGTTGTTAAGAAGAAGCGGGGTTGTCATGCAAAATGACCGCCTGATAAAAAACATCTTCGGCATCATCGTGCTGATCCCCGCACTGCTTGCCATAACCGGCCTGATGCGCCACTTCAAGGCATTTGTTCTCGGCTTTCTAGTCTAACCCGGGGCTTCATGGGAACTGACCTGATGCCGCACAAAGGCATGAAAATGAAAGTCTTCGGCGTTGTGCTCGTCTGCCTCGGCGCTATCACCGCCCTGCTGGCCAAAACGATTGGGTTTGAGCTGAATATTTTCTATATTGTTATCAGCGCCGTTGGAGCCTGCATATTTGTGTACGGCTCTCTGCATAAGAAAGCCTGCTGAGTCACCTGGGTTACGTATTAAACATCCCCTACTAACGATAGAAGGGTATGTCGAAGCGTCTATTAACCAGTAATCGTTATTTACTGATAGTGATAGCCGTGATTGTCTCCGCTGAATGCGGATAGAGCACATGCAGCATCGTATACATGCCTGTGGTACTGGCGAACAGCAACAGAATGGCGAAGACGGTTGCGGTGCCAACAATGCGATGTCGCCTGCCGCCAGCCGGCAATATGCGTTCAAGCAAACGTTCCATACCCATGACTAATGCGAAAAAAACCGGCACACCTGCATAAAACAGCCAGCAGTGGCCACTCTCACAACGAAAAAGACCCACGGCTAGAAACAAGAGCAAAAATGGCAGCAGCACTCTCAGCCATGCACTTTTTTTCATCACCAATGGAGCCTCAGAGAGGCTCAGGGTGTGGTTTGATCGCGCAGATGCCCGGCGTCCCAGCCAGAGCTGGTAGGGAACGAGTACAAACACCAGCACAACAAGTGCCAGATGCACCGTCAGCAGGGGTGCAAGGATATTTTCAGCCACCCAGTCAGGACCGCCGAAGCCCAGTTTCCCTTCAGCCATCATACCACCGAGGTTCCTGAACAGATAATAGACAAAGAAGTAGCCCAGCATTAGCAGAGATGCGGAAATCATCATCAGGCGGTGAGCTGCACCATCACCTCTCTTCGCCTTCCTCCAGCCGAAAATGAACATGGCCGTTGCCAGCATGGCGATCAGATAGGTGATATCCACACCCATCGTGCCATAGGGGGAGAGAAATCCGGGCTGGGCCAAAAGCGCTTTCATACTATCAACCTTTCAGCTTCGGCAAACACTTCGACAGACTCAATGTCAACAAAAGAACGGTGTGCCTGCTGCAGGACACTGCACAGACCGATAACAGACCCGCGCTCAGTCACTTTTTTGTACGACCGCCATCTTCCCGCAGATATTCCTTCATATTTTCAACCATCTGCTTATCGAGCAGCCCGACTCCATCGGGTTTGCCCTCCACATGCTTGCGGATTTCAGCAAAGCGCTTCTCTGCCTGCGGATTGCCCTTCAGGCGCTTCACTTTTGTAGCAGCCACCTTGAACGCATCAAAGGTCAACTCCCTGAAACCGAAAGCCTTCATGCGTTTGACCGCCTTCATCATCGACTCATTGCGAAAACGGGTCAGATCATCCGAACTGATCTCGGCCAGTCCCTCTCGCCGGGCTCGCCGCTCTGCCGCTTTTTTGATGCCACTGCGCACAAAATCCGGCGCATTGTCCAGGCGGCTCCGAGCCTCCGCTGACCATGGAACCTCTGCATGCGGTGTCTCCCATACTGCCCTGAGAATATCTGCCGTAACCGCTTTGGCCCCCTGCTCCCGGCTCAACTCTTCGGCATCCGCTTTAAGCAGGTCAAACATGAAGTCCACTGCTATTTCGGGCGTCTCAGAGAGACGGGATTGCAACAACTC
>WSZY01000074.1 GCA_013139875.1 Mariprofundaceae bacterium
CCTGAACGACGACCGATCGTATAAACTTCAGTATCTACTGTCTGCGCTTTAAGAACAGAGATAGCCTTTTTGAATGTGTTGGTGTTAAGACCGCCACAAAGACCTTTGTCTGTTGAAACGACAACAATACCAACTTTTTTAATCTCTTCGCGCTCGGTTACGAACGGGTGCTGGTACTCCGGATGCGCCTGCATCAGGTTGGAAACAACATGGCTGACACCTTCAGCATAAGCACGGGCAGCAACCACGCGATCCTGAGCTTTGCGCATCTTTGATGCAGCAACCATCTCCATCGCCTTGGTGATTTTGCTGGTGTTCTGAATGGCCTTGATCTGGCCTCTAATTTCCTTAGCAGATGCCACAGCAGGACTCCTTAGTAGGTTCCAGTTGTCTTGAAGTCAGTAATTGCTTTCTTCAGGCCTTCAATCACTTCATCAGTCAATTCAGGTTTGGCGTTCAGACCATTCATCAGGCCAGCTTCAGCAGAAGCCAGATGCGCCAGCAGACCCTTCTCAAAATCGTGAATCTTCTTCACATCGATGTCATCCAGGTCACCATTATTCAGTGCAAACAGAATCGTGGTCATTTCAGCAACAGACTGCGGGCTGTTCTCATCCTGCTTAAGGACCTCAACACCACGTTTACCACGTTCAATCTGGTTACGAGTCGCTTCATCAAGGTCAGATGCGAACTGGGCAAATGCAGCCAGCTCACGATACTGAGCCAGGTCAAGACGAAGACCGCCACCAACCTTCTTCATGGCCTTGGTCTGAGCCGCACCACCAACACGTGATACAGAGAGACCTGCGTTGATCGCCGGACGCTGACCTGCGTTAAACAGCGAAGTTTCCAGAAAGATCTGACCATCAGTAATAGAGATCACGTTGGTCGGTACGAATGCGGACACATCACCTTCCTGAGTCTCAATGATTGGAAGAGAGGTTAGAGAACCTGTTTTGCCTTTCACTTTACCCTTGGTGAACTTTTCAACATAAGTTTCATCTACACGGGATGCACGCTCCAACAGACGGGAGTGCAGGTAGAATACATCACCGGGATATGCTTCACGGCCCGGAGGGCGACGAAGAATCAGTGAAACCTGACGATATGCCCAAGCCTGCTTGGTCAGATCATCATATACGATCAGTGCATCTTCACCACGGTCACGGAAATATTCGCCCATGGTACATCCACTGTAAGGTGCGATGTACTGCAGTGCAGCAGACTCTGATGCGGAAGCAGCTACGATAATGGTGTTATCAAGGGCACCGTGCTCAGCAAGGGTGCGAACAACACTGGCTACAGTTGATGCCTTCTGTCCAACCGCAACATAAATACAGGTCACACCTGAATCTTTCTGGTTAATAATGGTATCAATTGCAATCGCAGTCTTACCTGTCTGACGGTCACCAATGATCAACTCACGCTGGCCACGACCAACGGGAACCATGGCATCAATTGATTTAATACCGGTCTGCAGCGGCTGATCAACAGACTTACGCTCAATCACACCCGGTGCAATCTTTTCAACAGGGCTATGCTCTGCTGCCTTAATCGGACCCTTGCCATCAATCGGCTGGCCCAGTGCGTTCACAACACGGCCTTTCAGACCGGGACCAGTCGGCACCTCAAAGATGCGGCCTGTACACTTAACCTGATCGCCTTCGCGAAGATGCGTGAACTCACCGAAGATCACCGCACCAACGGAGCTTTCTTCCAAGTTCAGTACCATGCCGAATGTATCGCCCGGGAATTCAAGCATTTCGCCTGCCATTGCTCCGGAGAGACCGTGGATCAGGGCAACGCCATCTCCAACAGAGATTAGGCGGCCTACATTTGCATCTGCAGCACCTGCTTCAAATCCCTTGATCTGCTCCTTAATGATGGAACTGATTTCTGCGGTATCGAGTTTCATATCTTCTATCCTCTAATGGCCAATCAATAATCTAATAAATAAGCGGGTCAGTTATGCCGCGATTGCCTTGCGCAATCCTTCTAACTTACCACGAACCGAGCAGTCGATCTGGCGATCACCAATATTGACAATCATGCCACCCAACAACTGCTTATCTTCAACAATCTCAAGCTCAACCTTCTTGCCTGCAATATCGGCAACAGCGGCTTCAATTTTCTTTCTGGTTTCAGCATTCGGCTTAACCGCTACAACAACCGTTGCAATAACGCGCTCTTCAGCCTCACGAGCCATCTCTTCAAACAGCTCATTAATTTCCGGAAGAAGTGATGCCTTACCACGCTCACACAGCATCGCCACCAGACGCGCCAACTCATCAGAGAGAGAGCCAACAGCCTTTTTAAGCACCTTCACCTTCTGCTCAGATGTGCAGTCAGGCAGTTCGAGAAAATCCTGAACCTCTTTCACTGAAGCAACTTCTGCCAATGTAGAAAGCCCTGTCGCAAGATCTACTCCCTCCCGGGAGAGCTCAAACAGTGCTCTGGCATAGCGGCGTGAAACAGTGATTGAACTCATGCCCGACCAAATCCTTCAGCCACAACACCATCAATCAGCTTGGCATGACGTTTGGCGTCCAGCTCTGCATCAATCACGCGCTCGGCAGCCAGCATGGCAATATCTACCACTTCCTTGCGTAGTGCCTGGCGTGCGCGGTTAGCCTCAGCCTCAACCTCTTCACGTGCCGACTCAACAATCTGCTGAGAATCTTTACGTGCTTTAATGACAGCCTCTTCATTTACTTCGGCAGCACGCTTTTCAGCAGAGGCAACAATCGCCTGCGCCTTCATGCGTGCATCCTTCAGTTGTGCATCAATCTCAGCTGCAGCCTTAGCCTTAGCATCCTTACCGGCATCGGCAGCGGCCAGCCCTTCTGCAATCTTCTTTGTACGAGCTTCCATCGCGTCGTTCAGCGGACCATAAAGGAATTTCTTCAGCAGAAACACCATGGTCAGGAAGACGACAATCTGGCCGATAAATGTTAGGTCAATACTCATGAGTAAGCCTCACTTCCTGTTAATTTTAATAACACGTTTTCCTTAGGCGAGAAACGGGTTAGCGAACAAGAACCACAGCGCAAATGCCATGACGATGAACGGGAAAGATTCCATTAAACCGGCAAAAATGAACATGTTGAACATCAATTGCGGGCGCATTTCAGGCTGACGCGCAATACCCTCAAGGGTCTTTGAGCAGATCAAGCCCCATCCGATAGCTGATCCCATTCCGGCAGCAGCCAGAATGACACCTACGGAAATTGCTGTTGCAGCAGTGATAATAGTTGTTGGATCCATGTTTTTAACTCCTCTACAGTACTAAAAAATATATAAACTAAAAAATCAATGTTCAACCGGCTGGTGTGCAATTGAGAGGTACACCACCGTTAG
>WSZY01000142.1 GCA_013139875.1 Mariprofundaceae bacterium
CATCAATCAAAATGATCGCCGCGCTGGCAGTCGATGCACCCGTTACCATGTTACGCGTGTACTGCTCATGGCCCGGGCAATCCGCCATGATAAACTTACGTTTAGGTGTAGCAAAATAACGGTAAGCCACATCAATGGTAATGCCCTGCTCACGCTCGGCAGATAGCCCGTCCGTCAACATTGCCAGATCAATCTCGGCTGCAGAGGCTACTACTTTCGTTTCGCCTTTTTTCTTACGAACTGCAAGCAGCTGATCTTCAAAAGCACCTTTGGTATCCACCAGAAGGCGGCCGATCAGCGTTGATTTTCCATCATCCACACTACCCACCGTTACCAGCCGCAGTAGCTCCATCTCTTTCGTCAGTTCTAAATTCAACTCTGTCATTAGAAGTAGCCTTCTTTCTTTTTATCTTCCATCGAGTTGGCACCATGATCGATAATCCGCGTTTCGCGCTCTGAACGTCTTGCCGCTGCGGCTTCAATCACAATCTCATCCATGTTTGATGCGGATGAACGTACCGCTCCGGTACAGGGACTGCAGCCAAGTGTTCGAAAACGGGACATTACCATCGTAGGTTCTTCACCTTCCAGCAGTTGGTCTCTGTTCTCTTCATAATAGGGAATCAACATCTCACCGCGTTCAATCATCGGGCGCTCTTTGGCAAAATAGAGTGGTACAATCGGGATACCTTCTTCCTTGATATAGAGCCAGACATCCATCTCAGTCCAGTTGGAAATCGGGAACACACGTACCGACTCACCCTCATGAATCCGACCATTATAGATATTCCACAACTCAGGCCGCTGATTTTTCGGATCCCACTGGCCAAATTCATCACGCATGGAGAACACACGCTCTTTTGCACGTGAACGCTCTTCATCACGGCGGGCACCACCAAAGGCAGCGTCATAACCACCCTCCTCCAGTGCATCAAGGAGCCCCTGAGTTTTCAACGCACCGCAGCAGCGCGCCACACCATGCTATTTTGGATTCATCCCTTTGGCAATCGCATCTTCATTGCGACGCACGATCAGATCAACGCCAACCTCTTTGCAGTAGTTGTCACGAAACTCATACATCTCTTTGAATTTATAACCGGTATCCACATGCAGCAGCGAAAACGGCAAAGGTGCCGGATAAAATGCCTTGCGCGCCAGATGCAGCATAACCGACGAATCCTTGCCCACAGAGTAGAGCATCACCGGATTACGGAATTCGGCCACCACCTCTCTGAAAATATGGATCGACTCGGCTTCGAGTGCCTTCAGCTGCGTCAGTTTATGTTCAGACATTATCACAGTCTCCTAAGCAACCCTGCTTAATCATCATTTCTTAACGATGATGCGATGCTTGCCATCGCCATCACCACACGCCTCTACAGAGAGAATCTGATAGCCCTGTTCCTCACATGAGCGTGGCACATTCTCCAATGGCTCACCCTCATTCAGAATAATCTCCAACTCCTGGCCCGTAGGTATCCTGGCCAGCTGAAGTTTCACTTTCACAAAGGTCATCGGACATGTTTCGCGTGTAATATCCAGAAAATGCATTTTATAACCTTCCTTAAATAAAGATGACGTGAGCATCTTCGGACTCATTCAGGAATGTGGCTACGCCCACAACCTCCTGAACCGAATCAACCAGATCATCTTTTTCTACACCAAGAATCTGCATCGCCATTTCACAGGCATAAACGCGGATGCCCAGGGCATCTGCCGCCTCGATCAATTCCGGAAGAGTGGCCACATTGTTCTTCTTCATCATACCCGTCATCAGTTTGGGGCTGATTCCACCAAAGTTCAGTCGGGAGAGAGGAAGGCTTCTGAGACCGCCCATCAAAAAGTTAAACATCCGGGAAAGAAAATCCTTGCCCAGCCAGCTGTGACCCTGCTTCTTCTTCAGAGCATTCAATCCCCAGAAGGTGAAAAACATCGTCACTTCACGATTGGTTGCCGCAGCACCCGTAGCGATGGTGTAGGCCGCAACAATCTTATCAAAATCACCACTGAAACAGACAATTGAAATCTTTTTATGATCACTCATCAATGAGCTCCTTTTACATCTGAAACCGGATTGGCATGCAGGCCACACTCAGCCACTGCGTCCTCATTCTCCCACCACCAGCGACCCGCTCTAGGATCTTCTCCGGCTGAAATCGCACGTGTACACGGCGCACAGCCAATGGATGGATAAAACTGATCATGCAGTTTGTTATATGGCACATCATTCGCATGAATGTAGTCCCATATATCTTTCTCAGACCACTCAATCAGCGGGTTGAATTTCCTGATGCCAAAAGCTGCATCATCTTCAATCGGCTGCATATCCGTACGTGAAGAAGCCTGCTCGCGGCGCAGCCCGGTCACCCAGGCTTCAGCACCTTCCAGAGCACGTTTCAGTGGACGAACCTTACGAATTTCACAGCAGAGTTTCCGATTCTCAATGCTTTGATAAAAGAGATTCACCCCCTTCTCACGCACCATCTGTTCCACATCCGGTGCAGCAGGAAATTGCAGTTCGATCTTCAGACCATACTTCTCGCGACAGGCATCCATCACATCATAAGTCTCCTGCGGCAGACGACCTGTATCAAGTGTAATAATACGAATCGACGGCGCATGCTTGGCGATCAGGTCAAACAACACCACATCCTCTGCGCCAAAACTGCATGCAAACACGACATCCGGTGAATATTCGGCTGCTGCCTGTTTCAACAGATCCATCGTCTGCACCAAAATCTGAGACATCGATCTACACTCCTCGTCCAATCACCGGCCACCACAGCCATACAACTGCCAGAAAAACTATCAGCGCTGACAGCGAGAGACGGGAACCATAACGTAACATCGACCTGAACTGTACGTATCCGGTACTGAAAATCATGGCATTCGGTGGCGTTCCCATCGGCAGCATAAATGCGAATCCGGAAACAATTCCAACTACCAATGCGATGGTGATCGGATCAAGGCCAACAGCAACGCCAAATGGCAGCGCGACAGGAAGCATAATTGCCACAGCCGCAGCATTGCTTACACACTCTGTTAGCAGCAACGTTCCGATAGCCAGCAGCACAATCAGTCCGAACGGTGAAATACCCTCCGGCAGCATCATGGTTGCCAGCCATTCACCAGCCCCTGTCACCGCCAGAGCCTTGCCAATGGCAATCGCTCCACCATACATAAATATGACACCCCAGTTCACGTGGCTTTCAACATCACTCCAGCGAACAAGACGCAGCGCAAACATCAGCACGACACTGATGAGTGAAATGGTTGCAAGACTTGATGCGTGGCCACTGGAAATCCAGGCAATAACTGTTCCAGCCAGCAGCAGAGCCATCGCGCGGCCGGACCAGCCCAAGGTACCAAGCTCGAGTCTCTTAAGCTCAATGCGCTCCTGAGCCTCGGAAATATTGAGCTTCAGGCCTGTCGTTGCACGCAAAAGCTGAAACAGTGCAATAGCCAACATTATCAGGACTATCGGCAGTGCCGCTTCTGTCCACTCCGCAAACGTAAACGTCTGGCCGGTTAACTCCTCAATAAGACCAAGTGCCAACGGCCCGCGTGCGCCGCCGAGCAGTGTGGCCACTCCGCCAATCACAGCACCCCATGCCAGAGCAAAAAAGATAGCCTGTGCATAACGTTGCTCACGGCGAAGCCCGAGGCTCCGCACAATTTCCCATGCAATGGGTAGAAAGACTGCTGCAACAGCATGCTCCGGCATAAACATTGCCATCGCTGCAGGCATTAACAGCATGGCCATTAACAACCTGCGTGGTGAACTCCCCATCCGCTCAAGCACAGACAGGGCAAGATGTTCAGAAAGGCCGGTTTTCATAACACCGGCTGCCAGCATAAAGGCACCAAGAATGAAAAAGACGGCAGGATTACCAAACAGGGCAAACACCTCTGTGGCAGGGAACACCCCCAGCAGAGGAAGCAGTGCCAGACCTAAAAGTGAAGTCACTGAAAGCGGCAAAAGTTGACTCACCCACAGCACCAGGCAGAGCCCGAACACAATAAGGGAACGCCAACCCGCCTCGGTAAGCCCTTCGGGCGCATCAATACCAACCAGCCATGTGGTCACCAACGCAATAAGTGCCAACAGTGCAAAAGGGGTCCCCTGTCGAAGCAGAAGTGAAGATGTCAATTGCCTGCGCTCACCATGATCAGGTCCGTTTTTACCGCTCAGATGAAGATGGCGTCGAAGACCATCAAACCACCCTTCAAGCCAGCGCCCAAAAGAAGAGGCTACAAACCGCTGCTGCAGTGATGGTTCCACGCCATCGAGAACCCGGCTCTCCGATGGAGAGCCGGGTTCTCGATGGCGTGGAACCATCACTGCAGCAGCGGTTTGTAGCCTCTTCTTTTGGGCGCTGGCTTGAAGGGTGGTTTGATGGTCTTCGACGCCATC
>WSZY01000037.1 GCA_013139875.1 Mariprofundaceae bacterium
CCTGTGGTCTTATGAGTTGCTGATTGGCATCTCCCAGGGGCTCTGGATTGTTGGGTTCCTGATATTTATCGTTGCCTATGCACCGATTCTGATCGGGCCTAAAAACAACTGATCATTGTAACAGGCGGCCTGTCTCAGACGTTTGGCTCAATAGCTGATGCCGAGTGTGGTCAGCAGAGTGTCGAAGTCAGCCGCTGTCATGTGATATCTCAAGCTTATCCACCATTTTCGAGAAGTGATTGGTCTCGATCATGTCTGCCCCTGCGTCCATCATCTGCCTCGCCGTTTTCCCGCTGTTGATGGTGTAGAGGCCGACCTTCACATCTCTGCTGTGCCACTGATCGATCATGGCTGCTTCAGAGTAGGGCATGAAGACGTAATCAAGCGGCAAGTCTGCCTGCTCATTGCCTTCGGCTACCCAGCCGACAGGGCAGCTCAAACGGTCACGGCAGGCATCGAGGATGTTGCCCGACTCACTGATCAGAACGATATGCGAAAGAACCGCTTCGGGAATCAGTGCGGCAAGGCGGGCAGCAATGTCACCGTCATCGAGCCGTTTGCGGATATCCGGTTTGATCTCAATAAAGAGGGTGAGTTGCGGCTTCTCTTTCAGCCATATTAACAGTTTCTGGAGTGTGAGGAGTGTGAAGTAGGGGTAGCAGAGCTCTTCCAGATCAATGAGGTCCAGTAGCGATACATGCAGCGCCAGATCACACAGGCGTTTGAGTGAATCATCGTGGATCACTACCGGCACCAGATCACGGGTGAACTGGATGTCACACTCGGCAAGCGTGGCTCCTGATTTGACAGCAAACCTGAAGGCACCCAGCGTGTTCTCAACGCCGCCCTCCCGGTCGCCACGGTGAGCCACCAGCCATTCTCTGGGATCATCAGAAAACTTTTCCATCCTGTTCTGATTGTGGCTCAATAACCCTCTATCGTAAAGGCAGGTGGACTGTTTAAGAAGCTGAACAGGCGCGTCCGTGCTCCGCATGTTCCTTAGGCCCTGTCCATCATTCCGTCAGGAATATAGATTGCCGCCATGTCTGCTGCTGCTTCCAAAGCCTCGTTCGCCGTTGCCCTTGTCCACTATCCGATACTGAACCGGAAGGGTGAGCGTTCCACGACGGCAGTCACCTCGATTGATATCCACGATTTTGTCAGAACATGCGCCATGTACGATGTCGGACCGGTCTATATGGTGCACCCGGCAGAGGCAATGCATGCATTGCTGAAGGAGATCGCCGGCTACTGGCTGCAGGGTAGTGGCAGGGAGCGTAATCCGGGCAGGGGTGAGTCGATCAAATCACTGAAGCTGGCCAAAAGCCTGGAGGAGGTGCTTGAGGAGGAGGATTACACGCTCTGGTATACCTCTGCCACACCACCGGAAGATGAGCTGATGAATATTGCTAACCTGCCGGAAATAGAAGGAAAACACCTGATTGTATTTGGTACGGGATCAGGCCTTGATTACGCTGCAATGCCGAAGCCAAATGGATGGTTGTCACCGATTGAAGGGATCGGTATGGTTCGCCACCTTTCTGTAAGGGCAGCTCTGGCTATTTACTTAGATAGGCTTACACAGAAGCGAATCCCGTAGCGGGTTCACGCCTGAATCACAGGTGACAGAAAGCGAGTTAAATGGAGGCATGAAATGCGTGCTTTGGATGATGTAACAAAAGATCAGATTCGTGATGATATCCCACTGTTCCGTGAAGGCGACACAGTGAAGGTAAACGTCCGTGTTGTTGAGTATAAAGAGCTGAAGGGCGGCAAGGTAGATACCCGTGAGCGTCTGCAGGCTTATGAAGGCGTTGTGATCGCTCGCCATAACAGAGGCATTTCCAGCAGCTTCACAGTTCGTAAAATTTCCAACGGTGTTGGTGTTGAGCGTATTTTCCCACTGCATTCACCACTGCTGGAGAGCATCAATGTGACCCGTCGCGGCCAGGTTCGCCGTGCGAAGCTTTACTACCTGCGTAACCTGTCAGGTAAAGCTGCACGTATTAGCGAGCGTCGTTACTAAAATCGGCCCTGCCTTGCTGACAAAAAGAGAGGCAAAAAACAGTATAGTATTTCATATAAAAGAGGCCCATCATGGGCCTCTTTTTGTATCACGAAACTGATATCACAAACTTCTAGAGGGAGATAGAGAATCATGTCCGACCGTTCCGATTTCTTTCAGGCCGACCTGAACGACGAGATTGTTGTTAATGCCATCAGGGATGAGCTGGGCCGTCAGCAGCATACGCTGGAGCTGATTGCCAGCGAGAACATTGTCTCAAAGGCAGTGATGCAGGCACAGGGTTCGGTGATGACCAATAAATATGCGGAAGGTTATCCGGGCCGCCGTTACTACGGTGGTTGTGAGTATGTCGACAAGGTTGAGGCGCTGGCACAGGAGCGTGCCAGAGAGATCTTCGGTGTAAAGCATGCCAATGTACAGCCGCACTCCGGTTCCCAGGCCAATATGGCAGTCTACATGGCCGTGCTTCAACCGGGTGACACCATCATGGGTATGGACCTCTCTCACGGCGGACACCTGACCCACGGTTCCCCGGTAAACTTTTCCGGTCGCCTCTACAATGTAGTTGCCTACGGTGTGCGTGAATCAGATGAGCGTATTGACTACGATGAGATGCAGGCTCTGGCCGAAGAGCACAAGCCGAAGATGATCATCGGTGGCGCATCCGCCTATGAACGTGAGATTGATTTTGCCCGTATGCGTCAGATCGCCGACTCCGTTGGTGCCATTCTCTTTGTTGATATGGCTCACTATGCAGGCTTGATTGCAGCAGGTGTCTATCCATCACCGGTAGGGCATGCCCATGTTATCACCACGACTACGCATAAAACTTTGCGCGGCCCGCGTGGTGGCATGATTCTGACCGACGATGATGAGCTGGCGAAGAAGGTCAACTCCCGTATTTTCCCCGGTATTCAGGGTGGTCCGCTGATGCATGTGATTGCAGCCAAAGCGGTCGCCTTCGGCGAGACACTGGGTGAACAGTTCCAGACAGATCAGAAGCAGGTGATTGCCAACGCCCGCAGACTGGCCAAAACCCTGACCGTGGGTGGCCTGCGTGTGGTTTCAGGTGGTACCGACTGTCACATGTTCCGTGTCGATGTGCGCCCGCAGGGGATCACCGGCAAAGTGGCCGAGGAGGCGCTTGAGGCGGCCGGCATTACCACCAATAAAAATACTATTCCATTTGATCCGGAGTCGCCGTTTGTAACCTCCGGCATCCGTGTCGGCACATCGGTGATTACCGCACGCGGCATGAAAGAGGACGAGGCCGGCCTGATCGGTGCGATGATCCTGAAGGTGCTGGCCTCTCCTGAGGATGCGGCTGTTCATGCGGAAGTGTTCAACGAAGTCAAAGCACTGACTGATCAATTCCCGATTTACGAGGAATAATAAGCTTTGCACTGCCCATTTTGCGCCAATGATGATACCCGTGTGATTGATTCGCGCGTGGTTGAAGATGGTGCTTCGGTTCGCCGCCGGCGTGAGTGTGAAGTGTGTGGCAAACGTTATTCCACCTATGAGCGGGCAGAGTTGCGCTTGCCGATGGTGGTCAAAAAGGATGGCACACGTCAGGCGTTCAATATTGAAAAGATTCGCAGCGGCTTGCAGAAGGCGCTGGAAAAACGGCCTGTATCGGCTGATAGCCTTGAACAGGCAGTGAATAGTATTCTGCGCCTGGTACAGGAGCTGGGTGAATCGGAAATCCCGGCTGAGACTGTTGGTGAGTTCGTCATGCAGCAGTTACAGGGTCTGGATGGCGTTGCCTACGTCCGCTTTGCATCGGTCTATCGTGAATTCAAGGATGTGGATGATTTTCTTGCCGCGGTAAAAAACGCCATGGCAGATAAGTGATTGTTTGATCCGAACAGGCAGCTCCATGTGCCTGTTCTTTGACGAGCTGCTAAAAGCGTAGTTTTACCAGTTCTCTCTAAATCAGTTGTAGACTGGTTTAGAGCAACCCATCCCCGGGTTGCAACGGTGCTCTAATGATATGCATGCACCATTTGGAAGAAGATAGAATTTGGCCCATGGATGGGCCAACAAAATCAGAGGCTGATTTTGTATCAAATAAATTGGAGTTTGTTGTGTCATTAAAGATTGCAGTGTTACCGGGTGATGGCATTGGCCCTGAGATTATCCGTGAGGCATTGAAGGTTATGGATGTGCTGAATGACCACTTCGGTCTGAATGCTGAATGGCAGGAAGCGGGTATTGGTGGCGCAGGCTATGAAGAGTCCGGCGATCCTTATCCGGAAGCAACTCAAAAGCTGGCACATACCAGTGCTGCCGTGCTGCTCGGAGCTGTCGGCGGGCCACAATGGGAGCAGCTGGATAAGCCGCTTCGCCCGGAAGCCGGCCTGCTGCGTATTCGTGAAGACCTGGGTCTGTTTGCCAATTATCGTCCAACCAGAGTGCATCGTCAGTTGCTCGAAGCATCCACGCTTAAGCCGGAAGTGATCGATGGTGTTGATATTATGGTTGTGCGTGAGTTGGTCTCCGGCATCTATTTTGGTCAGCCCAGAGGTATTGAGATGCGGGATGGCGAGCGCTACGGATTTAATACGATGGGTTACCGCGAGAGCGAGATTCGACGCATTGCCCGCAAAGCATTTGAAGCAGCACGACTGCGCAGTAACCGTGTCTGCAGTGTTGAGAAGGCCAACGTACTGGATGTGTCTGAATTATGGCGCACTGTTGTCACTGAGCTGCACGAATCCGAGTTTGGGGATGTCGAGCTTTCACATATGTATGTAGATAACGCAGCCATGCAGCTGATCCGGAACCCCAAACAGTTCGATGTGATTGTCACAGGCAATCTGTTTGGCGATATCCTCTCTGATGAAGCGTCGATGTTGACCGGGTCAATCGGTATGCTGCCATCGGCCTCTGTTGGTGAAGAGTTTGCGATGTATGAGCCAATTCATGGCTCGGCACCTGATATTGCCGGTGAAAACAGAGCTAATCCACTGGCGACCATTCTTTCGGTATCCATGATGCTGCGTTATTCACTGGATCGTGTTGATCTGGCTGAAAAAGTGGAGCAGGCGGTAGAAAAGGCACTGGATGATGGTGTCCGCACGGCGGATCTTGCAGCTGCCGGCGAAGCATCAGTTTCATGTTCCGGCATGGGTGATGCGGTTTGTGAACGTTTGACGGGGCTTGCGTAATGGAATCATTTCTACCCAAAAAAGATGGTTATACCGTAGTAGTTGTTGGAGCAACAGGTGCAGTTGGAGCGACCATGCTCGAAATTCTGGCTGAACGTGATTTCCCGATATCCGAACTGGTTGTTGTGGCATCCAGCCGCAGCGCTGGTTCCACAGTTGAATTTAAGGGCAGGGACTACGTCGTTCAGGATCTGGAGACATTTGATCCTGCCGGGAGCGATATCGCACTCTTTTCCGCCGGAGGTTCTACTTCCATGGAGCATGCGCCGCGTTTTGCCGAGGCGGGTTGCTATGTGGTGGACAACTCCAGTGCCTGGCGTATGGATGAATCGGTTGCGCTGGTGGTTCCGGAGGTTAATCCGCATGCGCTGGAGATGGCGCGTGAGAACAGAATTATCGCCAACCCCAACTGCTCAACCATCCAGTTGGTGGTGGCGCTCAAGCCCCTGCATGATGCCGTACCGATTGAACGTGTGGTGGTCTCTACCTACCAGGCGGTGAGTGGTGCCGGTGGCAAAGCGATAGAAGAGCTGGCTGAACAGACCCGGAACCTGCTTGCCGGCAAGGAAGCGGAAGCAAATGTTCTCCCCGCCAGAATTGCCTTTAATGTGATCCCTCACATTGATGTTTTCCTTGAGGATGGCTACACCAGGGAAGAGCGCAAGATGATTGAGGAGACCGGAAAGATCATGGATGCTGATATTGCCGTGACTGCGACCACTGTTCGTGTGCCGGTCTTTTACGGCCACTCCGAGGCGGTTAATGTTACCTTTTCCGGCCCCATGGATGCCGACCGGGCCAGAGAGATACTGGCTGATGCTGAGGGTGTTTGTGTGGTAGATGATCCGAAAGGTGAGGATTATCCGATGCCATCCATGGCTGCAGGCACTGATCCGGTCTGGGTTGGTCGAATTCGAAATGACTATTCTTCCTTCAATTCCTTGCACTTGTGGGTTGTTGCTGATAATGTACGTAAAGGTGCGGCTCTAAATGCTGTACAAATAGCGGAAATTCTGATTCGACAGCCCTAGGTTTGTTGGGCCTTGGGTTTTTCGATCACAGGAGGGTGGCATGCGTCAAAGAATCATGCTTTCTTTTTACGGATTTATCATTGCTATGGCTGTGTTTTCGACACATGCCGGCGCAGTCTCATTAGGTAAAATCGATGTAGCCAGCCACCTTGGAGAGCCCTTCTATGCAGAGGTTCCGCTAACCCTGGATGAGGGCGAAGTAATTTCCGGTATTGTTGTTGAATTGGCAGAGCCGTCTGATTATAGAATCCTCGAGGTTTACCGTGACCGGGCGCTGCAAATGGTCCGTGCCGATGTTGAGAGCGACAGTCGAGGCAGTCGTGTTGAGCTTACCTCCCGCACTGCTATTGATGCTCCTTTCTTCAATCTGGTCCTCAAGGTTCGCTATGGCCGTGCCACCCACTTTAAGAAGTACCCCGTTTTTCTTGACCTTCCACGGGCAGCTGCGCCATCCAAAGGGGCTGCTCCACTTCCATCTGTCTCAGTAGAGGAGGCGGCCAGGGAGGCGGTAGAGCCGACAGTAACAGCGGTTGAGGTGATGCCTGTAGAGGCCGCAGCCGAAGAACAGCCTGCACCATTCAGACCTCACGACCAGTGGGCACGCACTTCACACTATGGCCCGATGGTTTACGGCGACACTATCTCCACGGTTGCCGATCGTCTGCGGATTGATGGTCGATACACCAGAAATCAGGTGATGGTGGCACTATTTGAGAGGAACAGAAGCAAGTTTGAAAAGGATAATGTTAACCTGATTCAGGCCGGAACCCACCTCGATGTACCGATGGCCAACGAGGTTGAGCGTATCAGTTCAGAACAGGCAAGCTCCATTATGAAGGATCACAACCAGCGCTGGAGAGAGCTGGTGAAACAGCCACGTTATGCAGCTGTTAAAGAGGCTCAGGAGACCCGCTACAGCAAGCGCGTCCGTGTTGGCAAATCTGCCACAGGTGTAGCGGCTGCACCCGTTTCAAAACCGGAGAGCAGCGAAGCACCGGCTACTGCTGAGCAGCCCGCCACCTCTGCAGTAACTGTAGATGGTGAAGCAGGCGGTATGGCAGATGATATGGCTGCAGAGTCGGAAGCAACCACAGCTCTGACGGCATCCGTTGCCAGACTACAGAAGGAGAATGAGGAACTACAGGCAAAACTGGCTGAGAGCAGCGCTAATCTTGCCAAGTTCTCTGCCGGCGGCATAGCTGATGCGCAGGCGGCTGCAGATGCAAGAATTAAGAGGCTGGAGTTGCAGTTAGCACGTCTTCATGCCGAGCTGGATAGTGCCAGGCAGAGTGAGGCAGCTGGTTCTGCTTTTGGCTGGCTCACCTATGCATTGGGTGGACTGGTGATTGTCCTGCTGGGTGGCATTGCCTATCTCATGCGTCGCGAACCTCAGCATCCGGCCGCTCAGGCAGCTGGTAAAGCTGCCCCTGCTGCCGGTTTTGAGGAGCCAGCTGATGTGGCAGTGCCGGAACTGCCGGAACTGCCGGAGATTGATGTTGAACCTGTTGAGGAGCCCACAGCTGATGCTCCCGAACAGATGGGAGTGGATGAGTTTGATGATGCCTTTACCGACTCGATTCCCGATCTCACCGAAGATGAGACTGGTGAGATGGAGGCCTTCAAGGAAGATCAGGAAGAGGAGCCTGATCCGAATGTTGATTACCTGTCCGAAGCGGATGTTTACATGCGTTACGGCATGGAAGATGAAGCTGAAAAACAGGTGGAGTTGGCGCTCAAACTACACTCCTCCGACGAGGAGGCTCATGCCAAGCTGGTTCAGGTCAGAAAGGCGAAGGGAGATGATGCTGGTGTTGATGCGGCTCTCTCCTCTGCACGCATGGTGTTAAATGGCGACTCCCTGACCAACTTCGAAGCAACTATTACTGGTATGGCTGCTGAAGATCTAGGAGTGGATGTCGAAGAGGGGAGTCTGGATGACACGCTGCCGCCAGGCGCACTTGATGTATCCGATATGGAGAGTGAAGCTCCGTTTGACGAGGTTGCCGGGGATCAGGATGAGAGCAGTGAAGCGGATGATACCAGCCTGGAAGGCGTGGATGAGGCTGCCGTCGATGTAGAACCTGCCGAGGCTTCCCTGGAGCTGGGCGATATCGAGTTGCCTGAAGAGGTCTCTGAAGAGGTCTCTGAAGAGAATGCAGAGGCCGGGGCTGAAGCAGGCGAAGCGGCTGCTGAAGATTTGCCTGTCGAAAACGCTCCGGAATCGGTTGAGACAGGTGGCCTTGATTTCGATCTGTCAGGTTTGGAGCTACCCGATGCGGCTGCCTCCGAGCCGGAAGCTCAGGCTGATGAAGTGGTCGAAGAGAAAGTTGAAGGAAAAGCTGAAGAGAAGGCTGAAGCCGTCAAAGAGGAGGAGCCCGAATTCGAATCTACGGAGAGCGTAGATGATGATAATGGATTGAACCTCTCTGACCTCGATCTCTCTGATGAGATGATGGATATATCAGAAGATGCAGTTTCTCAGATTGATGCTCTGGATGAACTGGGAACAGCCGATCTCGATAAGACGGTCGTTATGGACTGGTCGAAAGAGACGCTGGCATCCGCTGGCCGGAATATCGGTGGCGAGAGTGGTGCTGATGAGATCGATTTTTCAGACAGTGAGTCCGTAGCTGAGGAGTTGATCGCTGAAGAACCGGTCGTCGAAGAGTCGCCTGCCGAAAAGCCGGTTGTAGAAGAGGCTCAGACTGAGAGTGAACCGGAAGAGCATCTCTCCAGTATTGAGTTGACTATGGAAGACCTCAACCTCGACAGTGATGTCGACCTCGATGAATCAACGGATAGCGATGAACCGGATGATTTCAGCAGTACTATCCAGACCAGCATTGAAAAGATCCAGGAAGAATCTGACGCCGCTTCCGGAGATGGCTCCGATGCGAAAAAGAGTGATGTGGATGAGAGTCTCGAATTCGAATTTGAACCTCTTGATGAAGAGAAGGCAGAGACATTTGAAGATGAAATCAGTGCCGAGGGGCTCGGTGAAGTTTCAGCAGATGATCTTTCCGGTAGTGGTTCACTTGAAGACCTGCTCAAGGAGAGCGATGAAGATTTCGATGCGACCATGGAGCTTGATAGCCTGCTAAGCCAACTGGGTGAGACAGATGAGCCTGCATCTGATAAGAAAAAAGATGGTGATAAGAAAGCGTAGAGGGGCTCCTATTTAACTCACTTCTGTTGTTGAAACGGTTTTAAAGTAGTTCCTGTAGCTTCCGGACCGTAGACAGGACTGCTTTTTCACGATTGTATTGCCACTATTGTGAGTGGTCAGATAATAGACTCTATTGCCAGGTCAGCCCCCCTCTCCAGAGTAGTGCTGGGGCTTTCGCTGCTGCTGACTACGGCTCTCAACAACCTGTTCTATATAGCAGTAATTCAGCTGCTTATCTCTGTTTCACTTTTGATCGCCATGACATCGGGAGGAAGGCTTCTCAAGGAATCGATTCGCCTGCTCTGCTGGCTGGTAATCCCGATTCTGTTGCTGCATGCACTCTTCACTCCCGGAGAGCTGCTGGTAAAAGGGATGGCTATTCCTGTCAGCATTGAGGGTATTCAGCTTGGCGGCTGGTTTGCATTTCATCTCATTGCCATTTTTCTCTCTGCACTGGTTTTCTCCCGGCTGCTTAGCAAAGATGAGTGGATCAGTTTTATGCTCCGGATACCGGGTTGGGGTGAGAGACTCGTTCCTTATGCCCTGTTGCTGGAGTCAGGGTTGAAAAAAAACGGAGAGATTGTCAGGCAGGAATATAGCAACTGGTACTCCTGTGGCAAAAAGTTAAGGCAACTTCCCATCCATATCACAACAGCACTTACCGATACGTTGAATGAGAGCGGAAAAGATGCGTCTGAACTCTGGCATGACTGGGATCGACGGGTTCTGTCTGTTCTGGACGGTTCGCAGCCCGTAAAGCAGGCCGGATCAGTGGCAACGACCACGGTAGTGATTGCTGCTGCATTCGTCTGGCTGATCTATCTGGCAGGGGGTGTGTAGAGATGCCTGCGGAAGAAAAACGACAGCGAATTGCAATGGTGGTTGAGTTTGATGGCAGTGAATTCCACGGTTGGCAACGCCAGCAGAATGCCACCTCCGCTCAGGCTGTGCTGGAAGGTGTGTTGGCCGGTATAGAGCAGCAGCCTGTACCATTAACTGCAGCAGGACGCACGGATGCAGGTGTGCATGCAGAGGCGCTGCTTCTGCATGCTGATGTCGATGCTGCGCGCTGGCAGCGTGCACCCCGCGCCTATACCCAGGGGGTGAACCGATTACTCCCTGACGGTATCTGTGTCAGTGGTGTTCGGAGTGTTGCAGAGGATTTTCATGCCCGCTTCGATTGTCTGGAGAGAAGGTATCGATACCGGATATGGAACCGTACAACACCTTCAGCCATCCACCGATGGCGTCACTGGTGGATGCCTTGTCCACTTGATCTGGATGCCATGCGGGAAGCTTCGGCATACCTTCTGGGGGAGTATGATTTCAGCGCATTCAGGGCTTCGGGCTGTCAAGCCTCCAACCCTGTTCGCGAGCTTCGGCATATTAGTATTGATCAGCACGGGTGGGAGATCAATATTGATATTCATGCCAATGCTTTTCTCTACCATATGGTTCGAAACATTGTCGGGACACTGGTTGGCGTCGGCAGAGGCCGGTGGTTACCGGCTCAGATGCAGGGGATTCTTAAGAGCCGGGATCGTACTCTGGCCGGGGCTACTGCACCTGCACATGGCCTCTACTTCAGTGATGCACTCTACAGCGCCTTTTCTGCCAGAGATATGGTGGGAATAGAGGGGAGCCGGGAACAGACTTATTCAGAGACTCCCCGGTTCCTGTCCTGAATAGTGGCGATGGTATTATTAAGCTTTCTGTAGGTGGCGGGCTTGCTCAGGATATAAATATTAAGATCGCTTACCTGTTGCAGTTTTTCAATGTCGGCATAGGCGGTAATGATCAGGGTCGGAATTTTCAGTTTTATCTCATGGATAGCGAGCGAGAGGTCGACACCATCCATCTTCGGCATTTTGAAATCGGTGACCACCAGGTCGATCCTGTCTGACTGCTGTTTGAAGCGTTGTAGTGCTACCTCTCCATTGTCAGCGGTGATAACGTGGTGTCCCATTCTCTCCAGTTGCGCCTGATGCACAGCCAGCACATCCGGCATGTCATCCACCAGAAGAAGATTCCATGGCCTGGTGGGAAGCTCTTCATCAGCTGTTTTTTCCATGGGAAGGCTCTCTTCTCTGACCGGTTTGTGAACTTGATGATCAACTGCCGGCAGATAGATAGATATCCGGGTGCCTTCACCCACGGTTGAGCTGATCTCCATCCTGCCGCTATTTTTTTGAACAATGCGTTGAACCATGGCCAGACCGAGCCCTGTTCCTCCTTCATTCTGGCGGGATGTCCAGAAAGGCCTGATTACATCATCAATGTGCTCCTGCGGGATACCTTTACCATCATCCGAGACCGTGATGCAGAGAGCTGAATCCACCTTCGGTGATAACTTGTCCCCGTGACATGAAGATAGAGTCACCCGGATATGTCCTGAACGGGAAATGGCCTCTGAAGCGTTGTTTATCAGGTTCATCACTGTCTGTTCAATTTCAGCGACCCTTACCGATACGGCAGGAAGTGTTTTACTGACTTCAAGATGGAGCTGTATATGGGGAGGGAGCTGGATTCGCAGGAGGCCGACAATACTTGTCAGTGACCTGTAGAGCAGATGCGGATCAGGGAGCGTTTCTGATTGTTTCTGCTCATTTTTACCCAGTGTCAGAAGATGAGATACCATGTTGGATCCACGCTCTCCGGCATCCATAATCAGGCCGAGCTGGTTTTTACTCTCTTCATCTTTGGCACTGAACTGCATCACCTCCGCTGTGCCGATGATGCTGGTCAGGACATTGCGGAAATCAT
>WSZY01000154.1 GCA_013139875.1 Mariprofundaceae bacterium
TCTTCCGCAAGTGACGGTGCTTCAAACATAATACCTATTTCCGTATTTTGTTTGAAGGATCGAGGATCCAAATTAAGACTGCCGATGAAAAGAGTCTTACGATCTAAGACAAAGGCCTTGGCATGCAGGCTGGCGCCGGATGAGCCCGTTTTACTCTTTTTATATTTCTCTTCATCGCCCTTTTCCTCTTCGCTGACCTTTGCCGGTGGCCGGCTCACTTCAAAGAGCTCGACTCCCATGCGCAATAAATCCTTACGGTATTTTTTATAACCGGAATGTACGATGGCCACATCGGTGGATGCCAGGGAGTTGGTTACGATGCGTACACGTACCCCCCGCTCGCGTAGGCCACGAAAGAATTCCACCCCTTCCTTGCCCGGTACGAAATAGGCACTGAGGACAGAGAATTCACTTTTGGTTGCAGCAATAAAAGGTTCCAGTTGTGGTGTTAATTGCAGGCTGGTGTCACCAACCGCACCGGAAAGTTTTTCAGGTGAATCATAGAGGGCAACGGCTTTTCCCCAGTCAAAGTGGAGTGCGTCATTTTTTAATTTTTGACGGAATGCCGAGTTTTCCAGTGCCTTGAGATAGGCGGAGTCCTTTTGTGCATCTACATAGGCGTGCAGCTCTGCCACGCGTGCTGCGTATTGTTTCTGGTCGGCCTGTTTGCCGGTTAATGTTGTTATGGGATAGGCCAGGCTGCCGGCCCAGTAGGCATCAAAGGCCGTTGATATCTCTTTAACCACAGGGCCTGCGGCCAGCACATCGAGATCACCGAAGACCAGGGTTGGGTCGGCATGGAAATATTCGTTACCAATATTACGGCCGCCAACGATGGTGAGTTGATTATCAGCGGTAAAGGATTTGTTGTGCATGCGGCGGGAGACTTCACCCATGCGGGTGATGAATTGCCCTGCACGCCAGCGATTACGGGTGAAGGGGTTGAAGATGCGCAGCTCGATATTGGGATGGGAATCGGCCAGTAGCAGATTGTTGTCCTGCCCACCTAGGCCCATATCATCGAGCAAAATGCGTACGCGTACACCGCGATCAGCGGCGGCAATCAGCTCGTTGCTCAACAGACGACCCGTGAGATCCGCGTGATACAGGTAATATTGGACGTCAAGGCTGCGCTCTGCAGCTTGTGCCAGTGCGACTCGCGCGACAAAGGCATCGAGGCCATCGTCGAGCAGATGAAAGCCGGATTGACCCGGATGGCTGGCCAGCTCGGCGGCGAGATAATGGGCAATAGCGGTATCGTCGGTATCTTGCAGGGCCAGTGATACGGACCGGTTCACATTCTCCGGCAGACTGGCGCAGCCGCTGAGTAAAAGCAGCAGGGCCAGGAGGAGTGGTTGCTTCAAGCCTGTTCCTCAAAAAACCAGCGAACCTCGGCAAGATCGTCCCTGATCGGTGCCGGAGGCAGGCTTTTTATCACCTCCCGGCCATAGAACTTCTGATAGAGGCGGGAATCAAGAATTGCCATCACACCCCGGTCTTCACTGTTGCGGATCAGCCGCCCGACACCCTGCCTCAGTACCGAAATCGCCTCCGGAAGCTGGATATCCCTGAAGCCGTTTCCACCCTTCTCCTCGCACGATTTGATGCGTGCCTGCAGCAGCGGATCGCTGGGTGGTGCAAATGGCATTTTGTCGATAATCACCAGAGAGAGTGACTCGCCGGGTACATCCACACCCTCCCAGAAACTTCGTGTGCCACACAGGATAGAGCTCGTATCTTCCCGAAATTGCGTGAGAATTGCATCTCTGCTTCCACTCTTCCCCTGAATCAGGACGTGCCATGGAACACGTTCCCCCAGCTCAGGCGCAATCCGGTTCAACATCGAGTAAGAGGTGAAAAGCACAAAGGCGCGGCCACGCGAAGCACGCACCAGTGTCTCAATCTCATCCAGCAGAGACTCCTGCCCCCGCTCACTTCTGGTATCGGTCAGGTGACGCGGCAGATAGGTCAATGCCTGCTGTTGGTAGTTAAACGGGGAGGGGTGAAACGATTCAACAAGCTCACCATTGAAACTCTCATCACTGAAACCAAGCCGGCTCTTCGCATACTCAAATGTCCCGGAACTGCGAAGCGTGGCTGAGAGCAGCGCAAAGCTGGCAGGACGCTCCCAGAGGTGCTCATTAAGCACCGGGCCGGTCTCCACCGGAGCAACGATATGGCGTTTATGCTCACCATCCCCCTCACTCCAGGCCACAAATCCATCATACGGCTTCTCAACAGCTTCCATATCCTGCCGGATCATATCGGCGCGTTCGGCCAGCTTGGCCATATCCTCACTGCGCCCGCTTCGACTTGCAGCGAGCTCAACCAGTGGTTGCCAGGCAGCCTCGACCACCTTCATATCGCTATTGGGCCAGGCATCCAGCGCCAGTCGCCCTGCCTCAATCACATCCTTCTTCAGGGCAGCCTCATCCCCCAGCTCATCCAGTGCCGCCTGCATATCATTGAGCCACTGAATCAGCTTCAGACGCGAAAGCTGAATTCCAAAATGGTGACAGGCCAGGTCGGGCAGGCTGTGTGCCTCATCCAGAACGTAACTATCAAAAGCAGGAAGAATCTCGCCGAAATCTCCCGATTTCAGTGCCGCATCAGCAAGCAGAAGAGCATGATTGGAGATAACAATATCCGCCTCCTGCGCACGCTGTCTTGCCTTCATCAGCGGGCAACTGTTCCACTCCGGACATTTACTGCCACCGCACTGGTCAGCCGTTGCCGTCACCATCGGGCCGATGCCTTTCTCAAACACATCAAACGGCAGGCCGGAGAGATCACCATCACTGCTCCTGTTTGCCCACTGCTGCACTTTCAGGAGTGATTTCTTGGCCCACATCTCAACCTGATGATTGGCTGTAAAGCTTTTCAGCCGGTGCGGACAGAGGTAGTTGCTTCGCCCCTTGAGAAGTGCAACACGCCGCTTCAGCCCCATCGCCTTCTGTACGGCAGGAATATCGCGGTGCATCAGCTGATCCTGTAGCGCTTTGGTGTGGGTGGAGATCAGTATTTTTTCAGAAGAGCGGAGCGCGGGAATCAGGTAGGCAAGCGTTTTTCCGGTTCCGGTCTCCGCCTCAGCCAGCAGCACCCGGCCACCGTCAAAAGCATCACTGATCTCTTCAGCCAGCTTCACCTGCTCCTCGCGATAGATATAACCCGGCATCCCCTCTGCAAGCGGAGTGCCCGGCTGAAAATCAGCTGCAATCTGTTGTGAAAAAGTTGAGGACACTTCGGCAGCAGTTAGCTTTTATTCCAGCGGGTGCAAGCAGGCACAGGCATGCTCCGAATCATCACTCTGAATCGATGCCTCGAAACCGCTACAGTCATCCTGAGCAAAAGGACAGCGAAGGCGGAATGCACAACCGCTGTCAGCCACGCTCTCACGACCCAGATCGCCATTGCCATTGTCACCTTCCCGCTGATCGGGATGAGCGATCGGTCGAGCTGCCAGCAACATCCCGGTATAGGGGTGTCGCGGTGCTTCAAACACCTCTTCAACAGCACCCTGCTCAACCACACTGCCGGCAAACATCACTGCCACACGATCCGCCACATGACGAACCACGGAGAGATCGTGAGAGATGAAAAGGTAGGAGAGGTTACGCTCCTGCTGAATGCGTTTCAGCAGGTTGAGAATCTGGGCCTGAACCGAAACATCGAGCGCCGATACCGGCTCATCCAGCACCAGCACCTTCGGCTCCACAATCAGGGCGCGTGCAATACCGACACGCTGGCGCTGTCCGCCGGAGAACTGGTGCGGATACCGATCCAGCGCCTCTTCGCCTATGCCGCAAAGGGCTAACGTCTCGGCAACCTTCTCACGCCGTTGCTGGCGGTTCATTTCAGGATGGTGGACACGCAGTCCCTCACCAACCGTTTCAACAACCCTCATGCGCGGATTAAGGCTGGCAAACGGATCCTGAAATACCATCTGAATATCTTTGCGCAGCATGCGCAGCTCTTTTCCGCTTGCCGAAGTAATCTCTCTGCCCAATAGACAGACGGAACCCTCATCGGCATCGAGAAGACGCATTACCATACGCGCTGTTGTTGATTTACCACTGCCGGACTCACCCACAATGGCCAGCGTCTCGCCCTCTTTCAGGGTGAAGGTGACACTGTTGACTGCTTTATGACTGATGCCGCTACCCCAAAGGCCGCCACCACGATGAAAGGATTTGCTCAGTCTGTCAGCTTTAAGCACGTTCACAGGGCAACCTCCAACTCAGGAAGCTGTTCTTCTGCACGGATGCAACGGGCCTGGTGTCTGCCATCTGACCAGGCTTCAATAGAGACCGGTTCAGAACAGGCAGTCACGGCAAGAGGGCAACGCTCGGCAAAGCGGCAGCCGGATGGCCAGCTTCCCGGAGGCGGTACCTGCCCGGCAATTATCGGTAGTGAAGCCCCCGGCATGCTTACTTCCGGCCTGCACCCCATCAGGGCACGGCTATAGGGGTGGGTCGGCTTGTTAAATATCTGCTCCACACTTCCCGATTCGACGATCTGGCCGGCATACATCACCGCCACATCATCGGCCAACTCGGCCACCAGTCCAAAATCGTGGGTTACAAGCAGCATACCGAGATTGCGCTCCCGCTGCAGATTCCGAAGCAACTGGATAATCCGTTTCTGTACCGAGACATCGAGTGCTGTAGTCGGCTCATCGGCAATGATGTAGGCGGGGTCGGCTGCCATCGCCATCGCAATCAGTACACGCTGGCGCATACCGCCTGAAAGCGCATCGGGATACTGCTTCATCACCGCCTCAGCATCCTGCATGCCGACATCGTGCAACAGCTTTAGCACACGGGCATTGGCTTCATCCCTGTTCATATCAAGATGAAGACGAATCACCTCCCTGATCTGGCTGCCAATGGAAAAAACCGGGTTCAGGGCTGTCATCGGTTCCTGAAACACCATCGAGACAGACCCGCCGCGCAGATGACGCAGCCTCTCTTCATCCATGGAGAAGAGGCTCTCACCATCAAAAAGAATGTCTCCGCCTTCCCGCAGCACACCCTGATGTTCGCCCAGTCGCAATATTGCCTGGGCCGTGAGCGACTTGCCGCAACC
>WSZY01000168.1 GCA_013139875.1 Mariprofundaceae bacterium
ACTCAGACAGCAAAGAGAGAGTATGGTGATAAAAAAAGTGTGTTTGATTTTCATCTGAGAACTCCTGATCAGAGGCTTTGGCTATGAGAGCCTGTCGGACTTGCTAGAGCCTGCTACGCTTCATCAACTTTCACAATACCATCAAGCTTCATAAAAAAGGTTGGGTTCCATGCGAGAGGCACTTTGTCCACACCTATGGATCAACAGGTGGCAAATAACATGATAGCTTTTTATCCGGCACCCGGCCAACCACTTTTTGACCGGGTGCTGCCAATAATAAATATTACCCTGTTTATTCTACAAGCGGTACGCCGCTTGCAGTCTGCATCTTCACTAACTGATCAAGACGGTGATCAACCTGGTAAAAACGGGCGACCTTTTTGGCCGGTAAAACTTTCTTGAATTTCCTCACAAAAGACTTCTTAATCTTGACCTGCTTACCCATGACGCTCAGATAGCGATTCGTCAGGTTTAGTGCACCTTTATCGCTCAGGGAGTCATTGTTATATGCATCAGCATAGTCAGTGATCACCTCAGCACCAAGCTTGATAGATTTTACCATTTGATCCCGGTAGTTAGCATATACATTCCAGAAAGCATCGGCTTCCTCTTTAGTCAGTTGTAAATTTTGAGCAATCACACCCTTTCTCTGTGCTTCCACTGCTAAAATGAGTCGTTGGGTGAATTGTTGGGGAGTCTCGCCCGCTTTTATTCCATCTTCTGCATGAGCATACTGTGCTGGCACAGCTCCCATGAGCACTGCTACTACGGCAAATATATATTTCTTCATTCAATCCTCTTCTTAGGTAGTATAAATTTACTTTCAAGGCCTCAGTCAACGCAGCATCCTTACTTTGTCACTCTGCACCATTGATCCTGAAACCCTCTCAAAGCATATGAACGTAATCTAATACATACATCCAACAGTCACAACAACACCGATACAGGCTATGTGCCAACTAATATTTCACCCATTCTCTGGCCGAAAACAGGCATCCAAATATCAGAACAAACAGTTAAAGCGTGGATTGTATAAAAATAAAAAAAGGAGCTACGATTTCTCGTAACTCCTTGATAATAGTGGTGGCCAGACCTGGAATCGAACCAGGGACACGAGGATTTTCAGTCCTCTGCTCTACCGACTGAGCTATCTGGCCAAAGGTGCTCTCATCTCAGAAGCGCGATTTCTAGTGGCAAGGCGCCCCTGATGCAAGCATCAGTTTTACGATCCGTCTCCTTGCCGCTATCCTCCCGCACCTATTCCATCTGGAAAACTACCTCTCTGTAGTTTTCCAGTACGCAATAGCCAAAGCACGGTTTTGGTATTGCTCATAAAATCTGGCATTTACCTGCCCGATTTTGGCAGACCATCCATGGCCTGCGGGGACAACCAATACAATGGGGAGGAACTTAATGTCCATCAAATCCGACAAATGGATACGCCGCATGGCGCAGGAACATGGAATGATTGAGCCTTTCGTTGATGGGCAGGTCAAGAAAAGGGAAGATGGCACAGGCATGGTCTCCTATGGTCTATCCTCATATGGATATGACGTTCGCTGCTCCGACGAGTTCAAGATTTTCACCAACATCAACTCTGCCATTGTTGACCCGAAGAATTTCGATGCCAACAGCTTCGTCGATGTGAAGTCCGATGTCTGCATCATTCCACCCAACTCTTTTGCGCTGGCCCGCACCGTAGAATATATGCGTATCCCACGTCAGGTGCTGACCATCTGCCTGGGTAAATCGACCTATGCACGCTGTGGTATCATTGTGAACGTCACCCCGCTGGAGCCTGAGTGGGAGGGACATGTAACACTCGAATTCTCCAACACCACGCCGTTGCCAGCCAAAGTCTATGCCGGTGAAGGTGTGGCCCAGTTCCTCTTTTTCGAGTCGGATGAGGAGTGTGAAACCTCGTACAAGGATAAGGCCGGCAAGTATCAGGGCCAGACCGGCGTAACCGTGCCAAGGCTCTGAAGGGTCATATAAAAACCATGAAACTTCGTGATATACTGAATCGGGATGGCATCGCCTTCTCCTGCGAATTTTTCCCGCCCAGAACAGACAAGGGTGAAGAGAACCTCTGGAACTGCATTCAGGAGCTGAAGGTGGTGAACCCCGCCTATGTTTCGGTCACATATGGTGCAGGTGGTTCCACACAGGATCGCACCAAACGCATCGTCACCCGCATCAAGGCGGAGACCGATCTCGACCCCGTGGCACACCTGACATGTGTCGGCTCAACCAAAGAGCAGTTGGGCGAACTTCTTGATGAATATAAAGCGGCCGGGATTGAAAATATTCTGGCTCTGCGTGGTGATGCACCGGAAGGTATGGACAGATTTGAAGCTGTCGCTGGTGGCTTCTCCTATGCCACAGACCTGACCCGCTTCATCCATGAGCGTGGTGGTTTCTCTATTGGTGTTGCCTCCTATCCTGAGGGACATCCGGAATCCAGGGGTGGTGTTGAGGATGATATCCGCTACCTGAAGATGAAACAGGATTGCGGTGCAGATGCCGTCATTACACAATACTTTTTCAATAATGACGATTTTTACCACTTCCGCGAGTTGGCCATCAATGAGGGCGTTACCATCCCCCTGATTCCGGGCATCATGCCGATTGGCAATTATGATCAGATTGTCCGCTTCTCATCCATGTGTGGCGCTAAGGTTCCCGCATCCATCGGCGAGCGCATGATCCCGCATCGTGAAGATGCCGATGCAATGAAGGCGATCGGTATTGAAATTGCCACAGAGCAGTGCTCTGATCTGATTAGCAATGGCGTTACAGGGCTTCACATCTATTCACTGAATAGATCCGAAGCGACCATCGCCATTCACCACAACCTCGGCCTTTGATTCATTAGATACGGCCTCGGCCTATAACAGCCCAATAACAAAAAAAGGCCGGACATCTTTTAATGCCCGGCCCTCTTAGTTTTAATAGAAAACTATACAGCTAGATATTAATTCCCAAACGATTGGCCACTTCGTGGTAAACCTCGGAGAGACCACCCAGATCCTGTCTGAAGACATCCTTATCCAGTTTGCGACCTGTTTCGATATCCCATAGACGGCAGCCATCCGGGGTAACTTCATCACCCAGCACGATTTCACCATCCAACAGACCGAACTCCAGCTTGAAATCAATCAGGCGAATGCCGACATTTTCCAGCAGATCAGAGAGAATTCTGTTCACATCACGGGCCAACTGGCGCATGGCACGAATATCATCCGCTTTGGCCCAGCCAAAGAGTTCACAATGCTCGGTATTGATCATCGGGTCACCCAGCGCATCATCTTTATAGAAAAGTTCGGTAAGCGGACGCTCAAGAACCATCCCCTCTTCCAGCCCCAGGCGTCTGCAGATGGAGCCTGCAGCCACATTACGCACAACCACCTCAACCGGCATCATCTCAAGCTCTTTGATACGCATCTCAACGCTACCTTCACGCTTCACATAATGAGTGTTAATGCCTGCTTCCTGAAGCTTCTCAAAGAACCATGAGGAGATTGCACAGTTCAACTCGCCCTTCTCGGCAATCACATCATGTTTTTTGCCATCAAAAGCAGTGGCATCATCTTTGAACACCTGAATCAGCTCACCATCGGTTTCAGTCGTATAAAGCGCTTTGCCTTTGCCTTCATATTTCAGTTTGCCTTTCATCACTGGCCTCACTTATTAGGTTCTATGTTCAATTGCGAAAAACGCGGCAGCTTACGCAGCTTACACCGTAACGACAAGACAGAGACCTCTTTTTTGCACGAAATGTGATCTGACACACTCACAAACAGATAGCTTCCGGTTTTAATATGGCTGCAATCAAGTCAGAGTCACACCGGAAGGGGAAAAGTATATGCCA
>WSZY01000131.1 GCA_013139875.1 Mariprofundaceae bacterium
GCAGAAGGTGGCTGATGTCGGCTGTACTTCGTGCCATTCCGGACCGCTATTTACCAATAACGAGTTTGTTGCTTTTCAGTATGGAAGCGACACGGGCGTGAAGTCTGTCACAGGCAAGGATGAAGATGATCATCTGTTCCGTGTTCAGTCCTGGCGTAATATTGCTATGACCGCACCATATTTCCATGATGGCTCGGCGGCAACGCTGGGCGAGGCTGTTCGTACCATGGCAACAGTCCAACTGGGAACAGAGCTGAGTAACAGGGATGTAGCTGATATCGTGGCATTTCTTGAAACGTTGACAGGCGAAGCACCGGAAGTTTCTTTTCCGTTACTGCCGCGTCCGGCAGGCCATGCACTTAACTGGCGTGACTGAGCCGGTCATACAATTTAAAAAGGGCCCTGATATTCAGGGCCCTTTTTTTGTCTGCTAAAAGGAATAGACAGAATTACAGCTGTCCGCACACTACTCTTTTCCGATTTTTTTTCTGCAGAGATACTCCGTATGGGCTATGCTAGTTCTGCTTCATAGATCATATATAGGGAGGCCGCCATGAGTAACATTCAATCACTACTGGGTGATGAGGCCGAATCACTTCTTACACATCAATGCCGGACGATTAGCAGAGAAGATATCTACCTTCCCGGGCCTGATTTTGTTGGCCGGGTGATGAGCCAGAGTGACCGCAAAGCATCCGTACTTCGAAATATGCAGACACTCTGTAATCACGGACGTCTGGCCGGAACAGGCTATCTCTCCCTTCTTCCCGTTGATCAGGGAGTGGAGCACTCCGGTGGTGCGTCCTTTGCTCCCAACCCGATCTATTTTGATCCTGAGAAAATTATTGAGCTTGCCATCGAGGGAGGTTGCAATGGTGTGGCATCCACCTATGGGGTGCTGGCATCGGTGAGCAACCGCTATGCTCATAAAATCCCCTTTATTATGAAGATTAACCACAATGAAATCCTGAGTTATCCCAACATCTATGATCAGACACTCTTTGCTTCAGTGGAGCAGGCATTTGATCTTGGTGCTGTTGCTGTGGGAGCGACCGTCTACTTCGGTGCTCACGAGTCACGCCGGCAGATTCAGGAGGTCAGCGATGCCTTTGCCCGTGCCCATGAACTCGGTATGGTAACTGTTCTCTGGGCCTATCTTCGCAATTCGGCATTCAAACATGAGGGTGTTGATTACCATACGGCGGCGGATCTGACCGGTCAGGCCAATCATCTGGCAGCCACCATCGGTGCTGACATCATTAAACAGAAACAGGCGGAGGGAAATGGCGGCTATAAAGCGATCAATTTCGGTAAAACCCACCCGCTGGTCTACGAAAAACTTACCACAGATCACCCCATTGATCTGACCCGCTATCAGTTGGCCAACTGCTACATGGGCCGTATCGGTATGATCAACTCCGGTGGTGCATCCGGTGACAATGATCTGGCTCAGGCAGTCAAAACTGCCGTCATTAACAAACGGGCAGGGGGTATGGGGATGATCTCCGGACGAAAGGCGTTTCAGAAGCCGATGGCTGAGGGTGTTGATCTGCTCAACACGATTCAGGATGTCTATCTGTCGAAAGAGGTGACGATTGCCTGATTGATGTGGCATACCCCTTTTAGAGTATACCATTTCCACATGGAGCATCTAAAATCAGAAGATGCTATTCCATATTATTGATGATCAGCCCTTCTTCTGCTCATTTCTGGAGGGGATATTTGATTCGCTGGGTCATGAATCGATCCCATTCACCTCACCCGAGGATTATCTCACCTATGTTGAGAGTCCGGTGTACCGGAGCCCGGAGGCCGTATTCTGTGATATCAGAATGCCTGGTATGAGCGGCTATGAACTGATGAACCGTACACTGGCGATCTGGCCCGATAAAAAATTTGTGCTGATGAGTGCTGGCGCTGAGATAAGGGCTCAGTATGAACCCGGCGTCTACAGGCTGCTGCGCAAGCCTCTGGAACTGTCGCGATTGGAAGAGCTGGTTCTGGAGCTAAGTTAGGCGTTTTAACAGGCCCATCACTCTTTTCGCAGGTGGTGGAGAGTTACTTCCGGCAGACAGTTGATGCGGGCATCAACAATGCATGAGCCGCAGCCGACAGAGGTGTAGCCGCGCATATCATGATAATTCCATGCCCCCTTGGCCATCAGGCGCGGGCAGTTGGCGTTTACCGTCACGAAAATCCCTCCCGGCAGACAAATCTGGCCACCATGGGTATGGCCACAGAGCATCAGGTTGAAATCGGAGTGTGCCGCCCGTTTGTACACCTCGGGTGAATGTGACAGCAGGATCGACAGTTCATCGGGTGGAATATGCATGGCCGCCTTCTCCAGGTTATCCACCTGGTAGTAGTGCGGATCATCAATGCCGGCGATATGGAGCTTCGCATCACCCCGTTCAATGAGCGTTGCCTCATTCATCAGCATATGGATATCCATTGCCTCAAGCCCTTCGAGCATCTCAACGAAATCATGATTGCCGAGCACGCCGTAGACCGGTCCGGAGATCTCTTTGCGTACACGGGCCATTTCACTGAGAGTCTTATCGTAAGAGCCACGGGTCTCTGCCCGGTAATCACCGGTCAGCACGCAGATATCATATTCAAGTGACTGAATACGGTGAATCAGTGCATTGGTGATGTTTTCAGACAGGTCCACGTGTAGGTCACTCAGATGCAGAATGGTGAAGCCGTCAAATGCCCCGGGGAGCTCTTTGATATGGATATCGTGATGGTTCAGCTGGATGTTTGTTGCATTGCGTCGGGCACGCCGGCGCAGGCCACTGGCGCGCAGGCCGGACTTAAGCAGGGCATGCCCCAGCTGCCAGTTTTCGATATGGAAGAAGTTGCGCCCCTGTCCGAACACCTGTGATTCGTGGTCACGCTGAACGCCGAGGCGCTGTTTCAGGTACAGTCGATCCAGCCGCTTCTCAAGATAGTCCATCGTCGGCTTTTTGTTCATGGTCGGCTCCACTGCCGGTCGGCAAAAAAGATGATAGTCCACTGCATAACCCGATTATAGCATGAATGACGGGCGTGATTGCTGATCCGCCAAATTTGGAAGAGAGCCAGTGACACGATTACCCCTGAAATATGGGTGAGAGGCGGATATGCTGGCCTCCGTGATGGATTCATGTGTACACTATTCGGCTTGAGGTGAGTGGCTATGCATGAGATGTCCCTGTGCGAGAGTGTGTTGCGTCTGATTGAGGATAGTGCCGAATCCAACCACTTCTCGAAGGTAAAAACCGTATGGCTGGAGATTGGTTCGCTCGCTGCAGTGGAGCCTGAAGCGATGCGTTTTAATTTTGACCTGATAATGAAAGGGACGCTGGTAGAGGGTGCAAAGCTTGAGTTGATTGAGGTGCCGGCCACGGCCTGGTGTACGGCATGTGAAAAAGATGTTGAGATCAGCCAGCGTTATGATGGCTGCCCATGTTGCGGTGAGACGGGGCTAACACTCTCAAGTGGTGATGAGATGCGAATCAGGGAACTGGAGGTGGTGTGATGTGCAGGGTGTGCGGATGCGGTGAAGGCGAAACTACAATCGAGGGGCGGGAGCACCGCCATGATAGTCATCACCATAACCACAGAGAACAGACTCACGGTGGGCATATCCACGACTACGGGCAGGGGGCTGCTCACGCCCACGCGCCGGGCATGAGCCAATCCCGGATGGTGCAGGTCGAGCAGGACATACTCTCCAGAAACAACCAGTACGCGGCCACCAACCGCAACCATTTTGTAAGCCACAGGATTCTGGCATTGAATCTGCTATCCAGCCCCGGCTCCGGTAAGACAACACTACTGACGAAATCACTTGTGCAACTGCAGCGGGAGTTTGCAGTTGCTGTCATCGAGGGAGATCAGCAGACCGCCAATGATGCCGAGTGTATCCGCGCTACAGGCGTGAAGGCGGTGCAGATCAATACCGGCCGTGGATGCCATCTTGATGCCCATATGGTGGGGCATGCCGTGGAGTCGCTTCAGCCTGAAAAGGAGAGCATTCTGTTCATTGAGAATGTCGGCAATCTGGTCTGTCCCGCAGCTTTTGATCTGGGTGAGGCACGCAAAGTCGTTATCCTCTCGGTGACCGAGGGCGAGGACAAGCCGCTGAAGTATCCTGATATGTTCCATGCTGCCGACCTGATGCTGCTTAACAAGATCGACCTGCTTCCCCATCTTGATTTCAATGTTGAGCAGTGCATCGAGAATGCGCGCCGCATCAATCCCGGTATCAGGGTGATTTGCCTCTCTGCCACAACCGGTGAGGGGATCGATGGATGGCTTCAATGGCTAAACAATGAGCGCGACCTTTTGACGGCGTCAGATCAAGTGAGTGCTGAGGGTTGAACCGGGTATCCACCATGCAGGCTGAGAGTCGGAAGCCATTTCCCTGCCCGATTTTTACTGATGGTATAAAAATTTCACTCCATAGTGGAGGGGTATCGGTTGCTGCAACAGGGGTGGATCTGAAAAACAGTCTCTGTATGACCGGAGAGGGGCTTGCCGAAGTCTCCGGGATAACGGGAGACATCAACGATCCGGCTACCTATGAAAAAGTCTCCGAAACGCTTCATCAGGTGAGTGCGGTTGATGCAGTGGCTTGCGACCTGCACCCCGATCTTCATTCGACCCGACTCGCTTTTCAGCTCTCGGAGCGATTGGATGTTCCTCTGATTCGAGTGCAGCACCATCACGCCCACATTGCCACTGTGATGGCAGAGCACGGCATGAATGGGCCGGCAGTGGGTCTGGCCATGGATGGGTATGGTTATGGAACCGATGGCTCGGCCTGGGGTGGTGAGTGTCTCTATATTGATGGTGGCGAGTGCAGCAGGGAAGGCTATCTGAAGCCGGTGGCGATGCCGGGGGGTGATGCAGCAAGTCGGCAGCCGTGGCGTATGGCTGTGGCGTGGTTAAATGGTAATGATTCTCTGGCACGGTTGTTTGATGGACTCCCTGTTGCAACGATTCGGAGGCTTTGTGAATCGGAGAACACACCACTGACCAGCAGTGCCGGACGCCTGTTCGATGCGGCCAGTGCCATTGTGCTGGGTAGCAGAGATGTTGCCTTCGAGGGCGAAGCTGCAGTCGCACTTGAGAAAGCTGCAATGGGTGTCACGGAGATTCACCCGCTCTCTTACAATCTGGAGCAGAGCAGTGGTGTGCTTCAGCTCGATTGCACCGAGGCAATGAATCAGCTCATGGAGGCAGTTCTAAACAATGAATCGAAACCTGAATTGGCGGCGGGGTTTCATCGGATGCTGGCAGCGGGCATGGCAGAGATGGCGACTCGTGTGGCAACTTTGAGGGGTGTAAAAAATATTGTGCTGGCAGGCGGCTGTTTCCTCAATGCATTGTTAAAAGAGCAGGTGACCGCACACCTTGAGGATGCCGGTCTGCGAGTGTTCTGCTCACAGAAACTCCCTTATGGTGATGGTGCCATCGCACTGGGTCAGGCATGGGTGGCCGTTCAAAAGCTTAAAGCGGGAGACGTCTGATGTGTCTGGCGATACCTGCACGGATTACCGCACTGCATGGTGAGACAATGGCCACAGTTGAGATCGGCGGTGTTGAGAGAGAGGTTTCGCTTGCCCTGGTCGATGCGGACGTAGGTGACTATGTGATTGTGCATGTTGGCATTGCCATCTCAACACTTGATGAGAATGAGGCGATGAAAACGCTGGCACTGTTTGCCGAGTTGGATGAGGCGCAGGATGGTCCGCCAGTATGAAATTTATTGATGAATATCGTGATAGCACACTGATCCGGTCACTGGTGGAGCAGATCGGCAAAGCGGCATCTCGTAAGGAAGGCTATCGGTTGATGGAGTTTTGTGGTGGTCATACGCATGCACTTTATCGCTATGGGTTGATTCCACTGTTGCCCGAAACAGTTGAGATGGTGCATGGGCCGGGATGTCCGGTCTGTGTGTTGCCGATCAGTCGTATCGACGCGGCTGTGGCTCTGGCTGCTAGAGAGGATGTCATCTTCTGTAGTTACGGAGATATGCTCCGGGTGCCTGGCTCCGATGGTAAAAGTCTGTTGAAAGCCAAGGCCGAAGGCGCAGATGTGCGGATGATCTATTCGCCATTGGATGCCGTGAAACTGGCCCTGCAGAACCCGGATTCTCAGGTTGTGTTTTTTGCTGTCGGCTTTGAAACCACGGCTCCGGCAACAGCATTGGCTCTGAAGCAGGCTGAGCAGCAGGGCATTGGGAATTTCTTTGTCTTTTGCAACCATGTTCTCACACCACCAGCCATGCGGGCGATTCTTGATTATGGAAATGGTGAGTCAGGAGAGGGAAGCGTCATTGACGGCATTGTCGGACCGGGACATGTCAGTGCCATTATCGGCAGTTCCGCCTATGCGTTTGTGGCGGAAGAGAATCGCATTCCATTGGTCATATCAGGATTTGAGCCGGTCGATCTGCTTGAGTCGATCCTGATGCTTGTGCGCCAGGTCAATGAGGGTCGGGCAGAGATTGAAAATCAGTATATCCGTGTCGTGAAGGCCAAAGGAAATCCACAAGCCGTTCATCTAATGGATGAAGTGTTTGAGCTTCGCGGCAGTTTCGAATGGCGAGGATTTGGCATGCTTGCCAATAGTGCACAGAAAATTTCATCAAAATATGCCGCCTTTGATGCCGAGCTGAAGTTTCAGGTTCAATACGCCGAGGTTTCGGATCATAAGGCATGCCGATGCGCCGATGTTCTACGTGGCTTGATTCAGCCGGAGCAGTGCAGCGTGTTTGGAAAAGTGTGTACGCCTGAAAATCCGCTTGGAGCATGTATGGTCTCATCTGAAGGAGCCTGTGCTGCGGCATACAGTTATGGTGGTGTT
>WSZY01000116.1 GCA_013139875.1 Mariprofundaceae bacterium
CACAGATCAATGATGTGCGACTCTGGACAGCTCCGGATCACACCCGCCGGGTTTTTGATCTGAACAGAACCATTAAGTACAACATTTTCCGCTTGCATAAGCCGGAGCGGGTTGTTCTTGATCTGCATGGGGTGAAGCTTCGGACTACCCGTCTGAAAAATCTGGCCGCTTCAGACCCTGTGATTAAGGCTATTCGGTATGGCAAGCAAAAGGGTGATATACTGCGCATTGTCCTGGATGTGAAGGAGGCGGTGAAGTTCCGTTCTTTTCCGCTGAAGCCGATGCATGGAAAACCGCATCGTCTGGTTGTCGATCTGATGCGTCCAGGCAAAAAGATTACCGAAGAGAGAGTCGTTACTGCGGATCAGATGCGTTCAAAGAAAGAGATCGTGATAGCAGTTGATGCTGGCCACGGTGGCGAAGACCCCGGGGCTATTGGAAAACATGGCTTACAGGAAAAAATTGTAACACTTGCTGTTGCAAAGGAGCTGGCAAAATCGATCAATGCCAGGAAAGGGATGCGGGCAGTCCTGATTCGGAAAGGTGACTACTTTGTCCCTCTGAAAAAACGGGTTCAACTGGCCAGACGCTCCAAAGCTGACCTTATGATCAGTATTCATGCCGATGCAGTAAGAAACCGGGGCGTAAAGGGAGCCAGTGTTTATACGCTTTCAGAGCGTGGCGCAACGCCGGACAAAGTGGCAAAGGCACTGGCCGCCAGAGAGAATGCTGCTGATGCAGTGGGTGGTTTTGTCTCCAGTGAAATAGATGACCCGATGGTCAGTATGATTCTTGGAGATATGGCCAAACGGGATAGCCTGAACAGTGCTTACCTGCTGGCTGAAACCATTATTAAGAATTTTGGTAAGGTTGGGCCCGTAAAATATAATGTGCCAAAGCGGGCCCGGTTTGCAGTGCTTGGAGCCCTGGAGATGCCGAGTGTGCTGGTAGAGATCGATTTTATCTCCAATCCCAAGCGTGAACGAATGTTGCGTTCAAGCAGGCATCAGAAAAAAATGGCCAAGGCTCTTCTGGACGCGAGCCTCACCTTTTTTAAGCGACAGGGTCGTTTGAAACAGACGGCGGTCAATATGGTTCAACATCAATATTCAACCGCTCACCAGATTAATGAATCCGGGCATCTGAATCATTCAGAGAAGCTGGCTATTTTATATCTTGCAGGGGAGAGGCGGAGAGAGTCTCTGCCTGTGATTTAGATGATACCTCTTTATAAGCGGCTTCTACAATTTTTAAAGCCCTATCGCGGGCGCCTTTTTATCGCCATGTTCTGTATGGTAATACTTGCAGCCTGCACAGCCGGCCTAGCATGGGTGTTGCAGCCTGCACTGGATCATGCCCTGAGTGGAAACCAGGAGTATATTTATCTTATCCCGCTTGCCGTGATTGTCATTTATGTAGTCAAGGGCGCTGCATACTTCGGGCAGGGCTACATGATGGGCTATATTGGACAGCATGTGATCTACGATCTGCGTAACCTGATTTATCGGCGTCTGACAGAGCAGTCACTGGGCTTCTTTGTGCATCGTAAAACGGGGGAGTTGCTGGCGCGTATCAGCTACGATGTCTCTCTGGTACAGGCGGCAGTCAGCACTGCAGTGACTGCGCTAATGAGGGACTCCGTCAGTATTGTTTTTCTGTTGGCTGTGGTGCTTTATCAGGATTGGCTACTGGCTCTGATAGCTGTGCTTGTTTTTCCTGCGGTAGTCTACCCGATTATCCGCTTTGGCAAAAAGATGCGCAGTGCCAGTTTTGACGGACAGGTCTCGATGGGTCAACTCTCCAGTCTGGTAGAGGAGACGGTAAGTGGCATACGTGTTGTGAAAGCTTTTGGAATGGAAGCGTATGAATACAAGCGCTTCACTGCTTTGACAGGTGACTTTCTCAAACATCAGCTACGTGTGTTCAAGATTCATGCCCTCTCGTTTCCAATCATGGAACTGTTGGCCGGTTTCGGAATCGCCGGTGTCCTCTTTTATGGCGGGCTGCGTGTGGCATCGGGTGAGACCACGGCTGGAACGCTCATGTCTTTCCTCGCCGCACTGATTATGCTGTATGAGCCGGTTAAACGTCTTTCACGGGCAAACAATGAGATTCAGCAGGGTTTGGCTGCATCAGAGCGGATTTTCGAAATACTGGATGAGCCTGCGACCGTGGAAGATGCTACGGCAGCGAAAGAGCTACCGCCATTTTCTGATTTGATCCGGTTTGATCATGTTTCGCTGCAGTACCCCGGTGCTAAAGCCCCGGTACTGGATGATATCTCCCTGCAGGTTAACACCGGTGAAGTGGTTGCTCTGGTTGGACGAAGTGGCGCTGGAAAGACATCCATGGCCAATCTGGTTCCACGTTTTATGGACACCACAGCCGGCAGGATTCTGATTGACCGGTTTGATGTCCGGGAACTGTCTCAGGCATCCCTCCGGGATCAGATATCACTGGTTACCCAGGAGGTGATCCTCTTTAATGATTCGGTTATCAGGAATATTGCTTACGGCCATGATGAGATTGATCGTGAAAAGGTTGAAGCGATAGCCGGGGCTGCCAATGCACATGATTTCATCATGAAGTTACCACAAGGTTACGACACCCTGATTGGAGAGCGTGGTGTTATACTCTCCGGTGGTCAGCGGCAGCGTCTCTCCCTGGCCCGGGCACTGCTTAAAGATGCCCCGATTCTTATTCTGGATGAGGCAACCAGTAGTCTGGACACTGAATCGGAGCGTCTGGTTCAGCAGGCAATTGATCGCCTGATGAAAGGACGTACCGTGATTGTCATTGCACATCGACTTTCGACTATCAGACATGCTGATCGGATTGTTGTCCTGGATAGTGGTAAAATTGTTCAGTCAGGCCGGCATGAAGACCTTCTTAAAGAGGGCGGGCTCTACTCCGAACTTTATCATATGCAGTTTGAGCCTCAGGAAGTGATGAGCAATCCGGGCTAGAGAAGGGCAGAGAATTATTTCATATAGCTGTTGATCCAGTTTCCTTCCAGAAGACCCGCATCAACACTGATAAAGCTGTCATAATCCCATTTTTCCATAATTGCTTCAATAATGGCCAGACCCGCGATAATCAAATCAGCCCTGCCCGTTTCAATGGCAGGGATGGCTTCGCGTTGCTTATGAGTCATGGCCAGCAATTTGTCCCTTAATTGATAGAAAGCAGCGCTCTCCATCTGATAGTTGTTAACTTTTTGTGGATCGTAGGGGTCAAGCTCCATCTGCACGGCTGCGAGGGTGGTTACCGTGCCTGCTGTGCCAACTATTCTGGCAGGCACAATGCCCGAGGTTTCTTCCCAGAAACGGTTCACTTCAG
>WSZY01000169.1 GCA_013139875.1 Mariprofundaceae bacterium
TGGATATTCTCCAGTGTCTGGCTCGCCACCTGCCCGAGTGAATCACCGGTTACCAGTGCATGTGCCTTCACCTCTTCAGCCACCAGGCCTGCCGACCGGATCATCTGCCGCTTGTAGATAATCATGCGGTATCTGTCCGGGACCATGGCGATGGCATGGCGCTGGAACTCCTCCAGATCGATCATAATCAACTGGGTACGCCCCTGATATTTTGACAGCTGTTTTGCCAGGTCACGAATCTTGGAAAAATCACGATTGATAGTGCTGTTGTAGAGGTGAACCAGCACCACCTCCATGCCACGTTTCATCATGGTGTATGCAGCTACCGGTGAATCGATACCGCCGGAGAAGAGCACCACACCCTTGCCGGATGAGCCCACAGGCAGGCCGCCGATACCGTTACGTTTATCGGTGTAGATGTAGACCTCATCAGTGGTGACCTCGACATGGACAGTGATCTCGGGGTTGTCGAGATTCACTTCAAGATTCAGCTCATTTTTCAGATATCCACCCACCTCCAGATTGATCTCCGGGCTGGTCAGCGGGAACCGCTTATCACTGCGATGGCCTTTCAGGCGAAACCGGCGCCCTGTTACATCACCGAAAGTCTCAGTGACTGCCTGTTTTGCCACCTCACGCATCGAATCCAGATCAGGCTCGGCCACATAGACCGGTGCAAAATTTCGCACGCCGGGGATGAGAGCCAACAACTCAAGCTTCTCCTCTGTTACCTCTTCCATATCCAGCAACATCCGGCCATGCTGACGAAACACCTTCTTCGGCTTCAGCAGGCGCTTCAGGTTTGCTGCCATCTGCCGCTCGAAGGCGCTTCTGTTTTTGCCCTTGAGCGCAAGCTCACCAAAATGAATCAATATTTTCTGCATCGCTGCAAGCTAACGCTTTAGAAAAAAGATGCAGCCTGCTTAAACGGAACATCAACTTCATCCATAACTGAATGGCCATTTTCACCAGCCAAAATGGATATTCGCAATCCTGAAATATTTTGACTATTGTCATCTGGATACCGGCAAAGAAGGTGACACATGTCCGATTGTGGTTGTGAAATAGAAATCAAAGGCAAAGAAGAGCGCAAAGTATTGATCACTCTTTTGAGCATTAATTTGCTGATGTTCTTTATTGAAGCTTTCTTCGGTGTGTTGGCCGAATCCAATGCCCTCATAGCAGACTCGCTGGACATGCTGGCTGATGCGACCGTTTACAGTATTGGGCTGTACGCAGTTGGAAAATCCACGTTAATGAAAGTGAAGGCTGCTCATACAAGCGGAATATTCCAGATCACACTCGGTTTAATGGTCGCTATTGATGCTGTTCGCCGTCTGATTTTTGGCAGTGCCCCGGAATCAATGTTGATGATCGCTGTAGGCATCCTGGCTCTTCTGGCTAATCTCATATGTCTCCGGCTTATTTCAAGGCATAGAGAGGGTGAGGTGCATATGCGGGCCAGTTGGGTCTTTTCAAAAAATGATGTCATTGCCAATTTAGGTATTATTTCAGGTGGTGGCCTGGTCCATGTTTTTGATTCAAGGTATCCTGATATCATCATCGGGTTAATTATTTCTTTAATAGTTGTCCGGGGAGGCCTTCATATAATTCAGGATGCAAAAAGTGAAGGTCTGAAGCAGCAGGAAAAAACACTCTAGGCGAATACCCGCTTTTACCGTGAACGGTCATTGGGTTGATCTGAGATACTCCTCCGCCTGATCCAGTTCATTTTCACTGAACACAAAAATACCATTGGCTTCCAGCAGCTGTGTGGTGACTCCCTGTCCGGAAATTTTTGTGTGTGAAAAATGCCCGTCATTGATCAGTGAACTTCCACAGGAGGGGCTTCCCTCTTTCAGGATAGCGATATGGATATGATGCTCTCTGCACAGACCCAGAGCCTTCTCCGCCCCCTGCTCAAATGCAGCTGTCACGTCACTGCCCTCGACAGTAATGATCTGCTCATCAGGCTGAATCTCGGCAGGCGGACGGGGAACTGGCAGCCCGCCCGAAACTTCAGGGCAAAAAACCACTAAACAGCCATCTTTTTGCCATTTTTTAATGATTTCTGAGCTATTTTTACTGTTTTTACCATCAAAACAGACATTTTCGCCCATTAAACATGCGGAAATTAGAATCTTCTGCATCTTACTGTTTTTCCAGCAGTTTTTGTAAATTATCATTGAAGAGCAGATCAATCATTGATCCAGACTAGATAACCTCCATATAAGTATCCAGAGGTTATGTTGCTACTTGAGTCGCAAGGAATTCATGACTGAAATAATCAAGCCTGATTCACCAGATAATCCTGGCACAAGAGCCCGGCACCCCACCCATGGAGGGGTGGCGGCTGGCAAAAGGGCAGGAAGCCACTGCTCTCCCACTTGTTCGATTGCGTCATGCCGGGCTTAGTCTGCTTGGGAGAGGCAATAACACAGCGTCATGCCGGGCTTGACCCGGTATCCACTCAAATATTGCAAAGAATGGATTCCCGCGTTCGCGAGAATGACGGAAAGGACCTGAATGGGAGGTGGTAGAACAATGCAGGAGTAATTGTCGGGAGCAACGCATGGAGCAGTTGCCGAGACCCGGTATCCATGGATTCCGGCTTCCGCCGGAATGACACTGTTTTATTGCCATCTCTAAAACATGCGTTACCACTCGAGTCGTAATGAATCCCCACAGGAAGTGGGGCGAGTGAATGTAATGAACTCGTAAGTAAAGCAAGACCGCGCTCTTGCTGAGCGGTCGAAGGATAAGGGCAGGAGCCCGAAGCCGCATCTATAAATCAAAAGCCCGCCAGAGGCGGGCCTTTCAACTTCTACAGGTAAAACCCCTGCTTAGAAGCGGTTTTCACGAGGCTTGGCCTCATTCACACGCAGATTGCGTCCATCAAGTTCCGCGCCGTCAAGCGCTTCAATGGCAGCATTGCCTTCGTCATCAGTGGACATCTCAACAAAACCGAAGCCACGGCTACGATCTGTCTCACGATCCATGATTACTTTTGCACTGGTAACATCACCGAACTCTGCGAAAACTTCGCTCAGTCCATGGTCATCAGTGTTAAAAGAAAGGTTTCCAACATAAATATTCATACTAAATTATCCTCAACAATATAAAAAATTCAAATCCATCGGATTCGGACTTCGCCCAGGATGGCGGTCATAAACCCGTGGAAAAAATCAATGGATAAAATCATCGGGAAAAACATGCACAACTGACAAAATCGCCGCCACTCTAGGTAA
>WSZY01000163.1 GCA_013139875.1 Mariprofundaceae bacterium
TCTCTTTCCTGCTGGGTGAAGAGGCACAGGATCTCGCATCCATACTGGGCGAGCATCGTATTGAAATTGCTGCACTCTCCTTTGCCCGGGGAAGAACCTTTACCAGAACATGGCTGATTGTGGATGAGGCGCAGAACCTGACACCGCACCAGATGAAAACCATTGTGACACGCATGGGTGAAGGTTCGAAAATTATTATTCTTGGTAATAATGCCCAGATTGATACCCCGTACCTGACATCGCACACCAATGGCCTCACCATGGTGGCGATGCGGGTCGCTGACTGGACCCATTCAGGCCAGATCATGTTAAAAGAGAGCGAACGCTCCCGTCTTGCGGCTCATGCAGCTGAGGTTCTGTAGGGCTGTTTTTTTAGATCTGAAACAGCGTATCCATACCACTGCTGTCCCAGATAACGTAAGGCGCATGCCTGGAAGGTGTTGCACCATCGTGAGTTCCGCTGATCTGAAGTGTGACGGACATCAATACCCAATTGGCCTGCTCGTCATTCCCGCGATACCCCAGGGTAGCTTCTCTTGCGTAAACGCAATTCACCTTCAAGCGAGAATCCAGTTTTTGCAACGTTTGAGTAGATACCGGATCTCGGCAACTGCTCCATGCGTTGCTCTATCTCCTGCATCCATGCAGTCGAAGTCCGGCATGACGAAAAACTATTAAGTAGGACAGCAGTGTATCCATACACTGTTTCAGAACATCCTCAGAGGTTCGATGTCTGTGGCCAGTGGTTACTGTCTGAAACAAACTCTATATAGGGCTCAGTGGGTCGCTCGTAGCCGGTCAGCTGAGCCTCCAGCACCTCAAGGTCCGCATCAGAGATATCCCGGCCCTCTGCCTGCCGCCGGCCAACACCTGCTCTCAGTGTCTGTTGATCAATATCGAGCCAGTAGAAGTGCCATGGCACTCCCTGTGCGTTGCCCAGGGCTGCGGCATGCTCACGGCTCGCCGGGTGGAGAAATGTTGCATCAAGGATAACAGAGAAACCGGCCTCAAGTGCCTTCCCTGCCGCATCGAACATGGCCCGGTAGGTGAGCTTGTGCATTTTATCACCATACAGAGGCAGATCGGGGTGATCTGCGGCAATACGTTTTCGTGTTGCATCCGAGCGGATGATGAGAGCACTCATATGTTGGAGCGCAAGCAGTGCCAGATGGCTTTTTCCACTGCCTGAGAGCCCGCCGATGATAAACAGCTCCGGTTGTTGCTCAGAGGTCAGATATTGCGCCGCCATGGCGTAGTAGTGGTGTATATCATGGTGCAGCTCTCTGGAGCTGTTTTTATCAAGCCCGGGCTCATCATTCATCTCATCCAGCAGCAGGCAGGAGACCTTGCCGCGAACAGCCGCTCTGTATGAGAGGTACAGGGGGAGGAGTTTCAGCCCGTCATAATCACCGCTCTGTTCAAGATAACGGGAGAGAAACCGATAGCCGAGGTCGCTTCTCTCTCTGGAATCGCAATCCATCACAAGAAACGCGACATCATTCATGGTGTCGACCATGCGGAATTCATCGCTGAACTCAATACAGTCGCATGGTGTGGGCCGGTTGTTAAACAGCGTGATATTTTTCAGGTGCAGGTCGCCATGACAGTTTTTTACAAACCGGGCCTGCCTCTGCCTGATTAAGGTTTTGAGGCTGTCAAACCATGCCCTGCTTTTTCTCTTCAGATCGGAAAGCAGGAGGGGGGAGATATCCTGCCCGGGAGCCTGTTCCGCATATTCCAGGCTTGCCTCCATATGGCTCTGTAGAAATTCAGGCTTACCGAAATTCCGGATGTAGGGTGAGCTCTCTGCATGCTGGTGGAAGCAGGCGATGGTTGTGGCAAGCTGATCCATCCATGCGGGGTCAAACTTTGCTTCCATCAGTCGGACATCAAAAAGATCGCTCTGGTCAAAACGGACCATCTTAACGCAGTAGTCAATTGCATTCTGATGATGCTTCAGATTGCTTCCCAGTATATATGCATCACCATGCTGAAACAGAGGCAGGACATCCAGATAGATGCCGGGCGCCAGTCGCCGGTTGAGGTTGAGTTCATCTCTGCACGCCCGGAGCCGTTTTTCAGGGGTGCTGAAATCGAGAAAACCGAGGTTCAGAGGCTTTTTTATTTTATAGGCAAAGGAGCCGGCCAGAAAAACCCATGAGATATGGGTCTGCAGCATGATGATGTCTGTGGCTGGATGGGGGTAAAACTCAGGGTCTCTGAAGGCCCGGACATGCGCAGGCAGTGATTGAAATTCAGCTTTTTCCATATACAGTACGGAGACTACAGGAGATTGCAGATGTTGGCTTTTATCTGTTATAAAACTGACCAGTCCGATAAGCGTCAAGTCTCCATTCATTGACTTGGATCAATTGCCAAACTCCTTGCAGGTACTACATTTCGCTTTATGGCTTCACCCTTGTCACGGCAGGCATGGGCATTTATATTCGCCATGGTTAACTGAATAAAAACAGACAGGGAGGTGGGGCATGAACGAACAGGTTCTGGTACAAACCCGGGAACGTCAATCCACGCTATCCGCCTATATCTCTACCGCCAAACTCGGCATTGTCGGCCTGACGCTTGTGGCAGCCCTGACCGGGATCTACTTCGGTAATCATGGCATTCTGCCGGACTGGGGCGTTATCTTCTGGACATTCCTGACGCTGGGGCTGGCAACAGCAGGCTCCTGCATGCTTAACAATGTTTATGATCGTGACATTGACCGTGTGATGAAACGAACCAGTAACCGTGCAATGGCTCTGGATGTTCTGCCGGTTAAGCAGGTCACCATTGTTGCACTTCTGCTCTGTGTTGGTTCTCTCTCTTTGATGACTTACGTGGTTAATCCGCTGGCGGCTCTGGTTACTGCTGTTGGCGTTGTCGGTTATGTTGTGGTTTATACGATGATGACCAAGCGTACAACACCATGGGCAAACCAGCTGGGTGGAATCGCAGGAGCTGTTCCGCCGATGGTCGGTTATGCGGCTGTAACCGGAGAGATCGGTGCTGCTGCCTGGATTCTTTTTGCTATCATGGTGGTCTGGCAGCAGCCACATGCACTGGCTCTGGCACTTAAATACCGTAAAGATTATGCGCGGGCTAATGTTCCCGTTATTCCTGTCGCCTGCGGTGTCTATGCTACAAAAGTTCGTATTGCTATCTACACAGCTGT
>WSZY01000166.1 GCA_013139875.1 Mariprofundaceae bacterium
ATTGATTCAGGCCATCCATGGCCTTCACCCTTCGGGCGGCTTGTAGCCGTCCAAACAGCTTCCTGCTTTTTTGTCTGCCTTTCGCCTTGCATCGCCACGCAAGAGCGCGATCTTGCGTGGCTTACGAGCTCATGATATTCGCTCGCCCCACTTCCTGTGGGGTGAAAGCCACGGATGACCCTTGGGAACCCCCGATGGGGGATAGCCTGAATTGAAGCCTTTTGCAGATGTTTCAAACAATCAAACATGTGTATGATCCGATGCCTCACCATGTTTGACGATCAGTTTGTGATAAGTTGAGAAAACAGCATTGCGGGAAAGTATCCCCAGCACCCTGCGCGGCTCATCTGCAGCAACCACCGGCATCTGCTCAAACTCCTCCCGATCAAAAATGTTCACAGCATCCAGAAGACTCCCCTTCTCGGAAACGGTCCGCACATTCCGGTTGACTACTTCCGAAGCCACAACGGCATGATCCAGTGTCGGGTCAAGCAGCCACTCCTTGAGATCTTCGAAGGTTACAAGACCAACCATCAAACCATCATCATCGGTCACCTGAACACAGCCTTTGCCGGATGAGATATAGACCCGCTTCAACTCTTCAAGGCGCACATGCTCTGAAACAGTTGGAATCGACCGCCATGGAATTCTCTTGATGGGAACAGCTCGCATCCATGAACGCTCAAGTCCCCATCCGGTTTCAATGCCTTTGGCCTCCAGAGACTCTGTAATCACCGATTCAGAGCCAAAAGCACGCTTCACCAGTGCTGCCACAACACAGGCTGTCATCAACGGCACCATCACCTGATAATTTCCTGAAATTTCAAAAATCATCAAAATCATACTCATTGGCGCCTGAACTGTTGCTGCCAGCAACGCCCCTGCACCAACCAGCGCGTAAGCACCGAAGGTTTCCGAATAACCCGGAAAAATATCATGCGCGATATAACCAAACAGCGCACCTGTTGTTGCGCCTATAAAGAGTGACGGACCAATCATTCCGCCACCAAAACCACCGGCGGAACAGATCACACTGGTCGCTACCTTGGCAACAATCAGCACAGCCAGAAACAGTAGCAATGGTAATTCCCAACCCAGAGAATCAACCACAATCTGTTCAAGCAAAATCGATTCAACTGTGCCATAGCCAATTGACATAATTTCCGGCAGGAACAGAGCGACACAGCCCAGCAAAAAACCGGCAAGAACCGGATGAAATATCCGATTTTTAACCCGGCTTTCAAAAACAGATCGAACAACAGGCAGCGCTTTAATAATAAATGCGGCAATGACGCCGCAAATCACGCCAAGTGCCAGATAAGCAGGAATCTCCCAGCCTGACACCAGCTCAAATTCAGGGATGGTAAATACCGGATAATTGCCGAGTTCGGCACGGGTAATGACCGTGGCTATAACAGATGCCAGAACAATCGGCGTAAATGTTGCCACGGCATAGTCCGCCAGTATCACTTCCAGAGCGAACAGAACACCGGCAATCGGTGCATTAAATGAAGCCGCGATACCTGCTGCCACACCGCAACCAAGCAGTGTCCGAAGCTGTTTTTCAGTTAAACCCAACTTCTGCCCAACCAGAGATGCAAGTGCGGCGCCAAGTGCTACCGTGGGGGCTTCACGACCCATACTTGCACCACTGCCAATAGCAATAATACTGCTGGAGACTTCGCCAAGGGCCTTGCGCACACTGATTCGGCCTCCTCGCTCGGAGAGGGCCTCAATCACACCGGGGATAACGCGATGCTGATCGGGATCCAACACCTTGGTGTTAATCAATCCGACCAACAGGCCGCCCGTCACCGGAGCAATAATATAGAGATACCAGGGTATGGCATTCAGAGCATTGGACCATGTCCGCTCGCCTGTCCAGAGCAGGCTTACCTCTTCAATGCCAAGCCTTAAAAAGAGAGCGCCATAGCCAGCCAACAATCCGACAAATAGAGAGAGCATGCCCAGATAGAGTGCATCCTGCCTGCGGAACCAGCGCAGACCCTCACCAAGCCGCGTCTTCAGTGACGGCTTTTTCATGCTGTTTTCTTCTTCTTCAGCCATTGGGCAACATCCTGCTATCACCTACCCTGTCGTAGCAACAGCTGATATCAGCTTTCGCCCGTTTCGGTTATGGTTCGGCCATGTTTGCAATCCTTCTTGGCATGGCTGCAATTATTGTTGCCGGCCTGTTCTGGCGCATTTTTTTAAGGGCTGAAAAAGCAGAAACCATTCGCGGCCATCTGGTCCGGGCCGTCTACGATATTTTCCTGCCTGCACTTGTCCTGCATGTGATGTGGCAGGCAGAGGTGAGCCTTAATTCCATTCGCCTGCCACTTGTCTCTTCGCTCGCTATTCTTCTCTCTCTACTGGCCGCGTCTCTCATCTATGCCGGCGGCAAGTGGCTGCCGGGCAATCTGCCCCAGAAGAGAAAGGCTGCCGGTGCTCTGTTACTGGCCTCCAGCTTTGGCAACTTCACCTACCTCGGCCTGCCCGTGCTGACCCAGACATTCGGGCCATGGGCGCAATCG
>WSZY01000158.1 GCA_013139875.1 Mariprofundaceae bacterium
TCCTCTATTTTGTCAGTTCCGTTCTGCTTCAATGTCGCCTGGCAACGCCAAAGTTGGCCTGGGTGGGATTTGGGCTGATGTTGCTTGGTGCCGCGCTGGCTAACTATGCCGTATTGATCGGTGAGGCCACGGTAATGTTCACCTCCTATGTGCCGCTGAAGGCTCATCCGTTCTTCTATCTCGGATTGATCCTGTTTGCAGTGGGTGCGTTGATCGGATGTTTCATTTTCCTTGGCACGCTGGTAATCGCCAAGGAGGAGAAAACCTATGAGGGTTCACTGAACCTGGTGACCTTCGGCGGGTTGATTGCCTGTATCATTGCAATCTTCACCATTGCCACTGGCGCTGTCATCCTGATTCCAACACTGGCATGGTCGATGGATCTGATCGGTGATATTGATGCTGAGCTATACCGGCTGATCTGGTGGGCCTTTGGCCACTCATCGCAGCAGATTAACGTGTCAGCACAGATTGCGGTCTGGTATGCCATCGGTGCACTGTTGTTCGGTGCAAAACCGCTGTCAGAGAAAGTGAGCCGTACTGCATTCCTGCTGTATCTGTTCGCTCTGCAGCTGGGCTCTGCTCACCATCTGCTGTCTGATCCGGCAACAACCTTCGCATGGCGTGCGGTGAATACCTCTTATGCCATGTATCTGGCTGTACTGGGTAGTATGATTCATGCACTGACTGTTCCGGGTGCCATTGAAGCTGCACAGCGTCGTAAAGGCCTGACCAACGGCCTGTTCGAATGGCTGCGCAAGGCACCGTGGGAAAATCCGGTATTCTCGGGCATGTTCCTGTCGCTTGTACTATTTGGTTTCCTCGGTGGTATAACCGGCGTGACTATGAGTGTGCAGCAGATCAATATGATTATTCATAACACGATCTATGTACCGGGCCATTTCCACGGTACGGTTGCTGTAGGTACGACATTGGCTTTCATGGCCCTGACATACTGGCTGCTGCCGGTACTGTGGCGTCGTGAACTGTTCGCACCAAAACTGGCACAATGGTCTACATGGCTGTTCGGCGGTGGTATGGGTGGTCTATCCATCTTCCACATGGCGGCAGGTCACCTGGGTGTGGCAAGGCGGCATTGGGATATGACCTTTGCTGATGCAGCAATGCAGTTCGGATATGGGGATACAGTGCATCTGTTTATGGCTATTGCCGGCATCTGTTCCGTCATTGGATCAGTGGGCGCACTGTTCTATGTTCTGGTTTCTGTAGGCACCCTTCTGCTTGGTAAAAAGCGGCCGGATACTGCGCCTGCCAATACCTCGGCAGAGGGCGTGGAAGCTGCCACGACCTATGGCAGTGCACAGCCAGAGCATGGCAAGGGCCTGGAGTGCCCGGGCTCGCTCGTGCTGGTCATGGTATTCTTTGTTTTCCTAACGGTGTACTACTTCGCCAACTGGAAATATCTGAGTACAGTCTGGGGCGTCGCGTAGACGAACTGGTTCTACTATCCACTAAAAGGGGCTTCCATATGGAGGCCCCTTTTTTTATGTACCAACGCTACGTCCTTACCGGCTAAGCTTCAGCTTTCTGTTTCAGGCTTGGGCGATTTATCATTTCCGCTAACAGGATCGGTAGTGGTATGGTATCAAATGGTTGCATATGTATGCTCCACCTCCCGAAGAGGGGGCAGTTTCCCGGCAACGGTTAACAGCTATTTGACAGGGTTTGGCAGTAGCTGCTCAGATTACCCCTGACTTAATTACGTTTATTATTTTTATAATTTATGGAGAGTGGTGACTATGCAACACAGAGTGACCTATTATCGTACCCTTACACTTATCTTTATATTTTTTGGCACCATCACTCCGCTGCACGCAGAATTGAATGGTGGCACGGGCTCCCCCCCCATGATGCGTGTGGTTCCTGAGTATTCCTCTTCATCAACGAAAAAAGATTTATCATTTGACGATGCACAAGCGTTGAAAATCAGTCAGGCCGCCATAGGTCAAACGCTTGAGGGCTTCAGCCTGCTTGACCGCAAGAGAGGCAAGGTGGCACTTGAGGATTATCGTGGTAAGCCGCTGGTTATCAGCTTCATTTATACAGCCTGTTTTCATACCTGCCCCATCATTACGCAATCGCTGGATCGGGCAGCCGGTGTTGCTCGTGATACCTTTGGTGAGGATAGCTTCCAGTTGTTGACCATCGGCTTTGATGCGCGCCGGGATTCACCGGAAAAAATGCGTATTTTTGCCCGTCAGCAGGGTGTTGCAGGAGAGCCTGGCTGGGAGTTTCTCAGTGCCGACAAGAAGACCATAGCACGTCTGACAGAGAGGCTTGGCTTTATTTATTTCAAATCACCCAGAGGCTTTGATCATCTGGCCCAGACAACTGTGATTGATGCCGAAGGGGTGATTCGGCATCAGATTTACGGAGAAAACATTGAGTCGCCTCAATTGGTTGAGCCCCTGAAACAGCTGATCTTCGGCGGTAGTGATGATGACTCTGTTTTTTCCAGGCTGGTCAGCAGGGCAAAGCTGTGGTGTACCGTTTATGATCCGCGCACCGATAGCTACCGTTTCCAGTATGGCATGATACTTGGCTTTTCTATCAGTATCCTGTTTCTTATCGGCTGGGGTGTTTTTATGATAGGGATGTGGAAAAAACATCTGCGTTACAGACGTTCCCTGTCGGCCCGTGTGAACAGTGATGAATCAGACCCTGCCAAGGATGGTGAGTGAAAAAGGCCGGTAAAATTGCATTTGAGCGTGTTGAGGGGTG
>WSZY01000209.1 GCA_013139875.1 Mariprofundaceae bacterium
CCCCCGACCCGAGAAGAAGCATGTGAGCAGGCCACCCGTGGCCGGTCATGACCATCAACAGTCCAACAGAACTGCTGAACCGGAACATAAGCGGGCCGAACAACCGAAAGCCGTGAAGCATGAAACGGACAGGGCAGCACATGACAATCGGGATAAGCTGAAACATCCGATGCCGGAGAAGAGTCATAAGCCGGAGTCAAAAGTAAAAAAAGAGCATGATGACGATGAGCGTGAGATGTCTCAATCGCCTGTGCACAGTCGGGCAGCAGAGCCAGCCGAAAAGCGTGAGAAGATATTGAGGGTCCCACACGACAATCGGGATAAAATGAAGCACCCGATGCCGGAGAAAAGCCAGAAGTCGAAAGCAAAAGATAAAAAAGAGCATGATGACGATGAAGATGAAGAAAATAAGAAGAGTCACCGGAACTAATTTGAAGTTGATCGGCCAATAAAAAGGGGCGCATTGCGCCCCTTTTGTTTTACGGTTTTGGCAGCTTATCCTACCGGCACAAACTCCGATGGGTCCTGATTGGCCATGTGTTCATAAGTTGCCCAGCGCAAATCGACTGCTTCCTGGGCCAGCTTCATCAGACGCGCAGCCTCTTCAGGGTTGGTCTTCTGCAGTAGTTTATAACGCTGCTCGGTATAGGCGTAATCAGCCACCTTCATGGTCGGGCGTGGCGAATCCAGTACGAACGGCTTTTTGCCTGCCTGGCGCAGTGCAGGGTTGTAGCGAATCAGCGGCCAGTAGCCGGAGGCCACCGCCATGTCCTGTTGATGCAAGCCCTGCGTCATGTCGATGCCATGAGCAATGCAGTGGCTGTATGCCAGGATGATGGAGGGGCCGGGATAATCCTCGGCCTCGCGCATTGCCAACAGCGTCTGCTGCGGATTGCCACCCATCGCGATACGTGCCACATAGACGTTACCATAGGAGATGGCCTGCAGTGCCAGATCTTTCTTGCCCACTGCCTTGCCGGCAGATGCAAATTTGGCGGTTGCAGCGATGGGTGTTGATTTTGAGGCCTGGCCACCGGTGTTGGAGTAAACCTCGGTATCGAGCACCAGTACATTGATGTTTCTTCCACTGGCGAGTGCATGATCAAGGCCTGATGAGCCGATATCGTAAGCCCAGCCATCACCACCGACCAACCAGACACTGCGGCGAACCAGATGATCAACAATTGTGAGTAGATTTTTTGCTTTGGGATCATCGATCTTCTTTAGCTTCTCTTTCAGCGCTTCCACGCGTTCACGTTGGCGACCGATTTCAGAGCCGATGCGCTGCTCGGCATGAATCAGTGCATGCACCAGTTCATCATCACCCAGCTGTGGTGCAAGCTCCTGCAGGGTCTGCTGCGCCATGCGCGTATGATGATCGGCAGCCAGGCGCATCCCTAAGCCGAATTCGGCGTTATCTTCAAACAGTGAGTTTGACCATGCAGGACCCCGGCCATCTTTGTTTATGGTCCACGGTGTTGATGGCAGATTGCCGCCATAAATCGAGGAGCAGCCAGTTGCATTCGCTACCAGCAGGCGTGGCCCGAAGAGCTGGGTCAACAGACGTACATAGGGTGTTTCACCACAACCGGAGCATGCACCGGAAAATTCAAACAGAGGTTCAAGGAACTGGGTGCCACGCACCGATGAGTAATCAATGGTGTCACGGTCATTCACCGGCAGCTTCTCAAAAAATTCCACATCCTGCTTACTCTTCTCAAGGATCGGTGCCTTGGCTGTCATATTGATCGCTTTACGGGTGTTGTCTTCAGGATCAAAGGCCGGGCATGCGTTCACACACATCTCGCAGCCGGTACAATCTTCGGCATAGATCTGCAGCGTGTAACGGGTTTCCGGGAATCCGCGTGCCGCAACCTCGGTGGACGGGAAATCCTCATGTGCACCTTCAAGCAGTGCTTCATTGTAAAACTTGGCGCGGATCACACTATGCGGGCAGACATAGCTGCAGTTGCCGCACTGAATGCAGGTGTCAGGCTCCCAGAGCGGAATGAAATCTGAAATGTTACGTTTCTCGAATGCTGCAGTACCACTTGGATAGGTACCATCAACCGGGATCATCGAGACCGGCAGATCATCACCATAACCGGCCAGCATCGGTGCGGTCACTTCCTGTACAAATTTAGGTGCATGCGATGGAACCATGGCTGCCATACCATGATCACTGCTGACCCTGGCCGGGACATCCACCTGGTGCATATGATCGAGTGAGGCATCCACGGCTTTAAAGTTCAGTTGAACAATCTCTGCACCCTTCTTGGAATAGGTCTTCTCAATAGCTGTCTTGATATTGGCGATCGCCTCATCACGCGGCAATACGCCGGAAAGTGCGAAGAAACAGGTCTGCATGATGGTGTTGATGCGGCGACCCATGCCTGCATCGCGGGCAACGGTAGAGGCATCAATCACATAGAACTGAATCTCTTTATCAATGATGTTCTGCTGAACAGGTTTTGGAAGTTCATCCCAGACTTTGTCGGCTGCAATCGGACTGTTGAGTAGGAATACAGCTTTTGGCGCTGCCCAACGCAACATATCCACCTGATCGGTAAAGTTGAATTTGTGGCAGGCAATAAAGTTGGCCGACTCGATCAGGTATGGGGCACGAATCGGATCAGGCCCGAACCTTAAGTGAGAGACTGTTTGTGAACCGGCCTTTTTGGAGTCATAGACAAAATAGCCCTGGCAGTGCAGCGGTGTATTCTCACCAATAATTTTGATGCTGTTCTTATTGGCTGAAACTGTGCCGTCAGAACCCAGGCCGAAGAAGAGGGCGCGGGTAACGTTGTCCGGTTCGATGTTGAAGCTGTTATCCACTTCCAGACTGGTGTGGGTCACATCATCATTGATACCCACGGTAAAATGGTTCTTTGGAGTATCTTTGTAGAGCTCTTCATAGATTGTTTTCACCATTGCTGGTGTGAACTCTTTGGAGGAGAGGCCGTAACGGCCGCCGATCATCTTCGGCATTGTGGCAATATCGCCCTGTGAAAATGCCTCGGCCAGAGCGGTGACAATATCCTGATAGAGCGGCTCACCGGTTGCGCCTATCTCTTTGGTACGATCCAGTACTGCAATGGATTTCACGGTTTCCGGCAGCGCTTCAACCAGATGGCGCGTGCTGAACGGTCGGAACAGACGCACGGTGATCACACCCAGTTTGGCACCCGATCCATTGAGCACATCGATAGTCTCTTCAATGGTCTGCGTAGCGGAACCCATCACCACAATTACCTGCTCGGCATCTTCAGCACCATGGTAATCAAACAGTTTGTACTGACGGCCCGTCAATTCGGCCAGCTCATCCATGGTCTCCTGAATAATACCGGGCACTTTGTCATAAAACGGGTTGGCACTTTCGCGACCCTGGAAATAGACATCAGGATTCTGTGCCGTACCACGGATAAACGGATTGTCCGGGTTCAGGGCGCGTTTCCGGTGCGCATAAACCAGCTGGTCATCAATCATGATGCGAATCTGCTCATCCGGGATCAATGAAATCTTGTTCACCTCATGCGAGGTGCGGAAACCATCAAAAAAGTTGATGAACGGAACACGTGCTTTCAGTGTGGCCGCATGGCAGATGAGTGCTGAATCATGTGCTTCCTGTACTGAGCAGGAGGCCAGCATGGCAAAGCCGGTGGTGCGTGCCGCCATCACATCCTGGTGGTCACCAAAGATGGAGAGTGCCTGCGCTGCCAGCGAACGGGCTGCCACGTGGAATACGGTGGAGGTCAATTCGCCGGCAATTTTGTACATATTCGGCAGCATCAGCATCAGACCCTGCGATGCTGTAAATGTGGTGGTCAAAGCCCCTGTCTGCAGAGCACCGTGCGCGGTACCGGCAGCACCACCCTCGCTCTGCATTTCAATGACATCAGGAACCTGATTCCAGATATTCTGCAGACCGGCTGCGGACCACTCGTCGCACAGTTCAGCCATGTCTGAAGATGGTGTGATCGGATAGATCGAACAGATTTCACTGACACGATATGCGATATGCGCTACGCCAAAACTGCCATCAACGGTGACCTACTTCAGCTGTTTCTCCTGAGATCTGTTCCGGGGTTGTTTTTTCTTACTCATCTTTTATCCCAGCCCGGCCGCAGCACTGTTCTCTTGCACCATCTCAATAGCATAGCATGGACACTGCTCATAGCAGGCGGCACAGCCTGTACATTTGTCGTAGTCGTAGAGGTAACGCTTGCCTTTGCCCAGCTTGATGATGGCATCTTCCGGGCATGAGCCGTAACAGCCATCACACTCAAAGCAGTTACCACATGAGAGGCAGCGTTTGGCTTCAAATATGGCTTCCTTTTCAGTTAAGCCCTGCAAAATTTCATCAAAGCTGCCAGCACGCTTTTCAGGGGATAGTTCACCCTGCTCCACCTGTGGTGCTTCGGTGCGATACCAGAGGCGTAGTTTTTCATGATCGACAATCGGATGTTTGTCAGCAGGAACGTAGGGCGCGTTGCGTAGCCAGCCATCAATGTAGCGGGCAGCTTTTTTACCGTGGCCGGTTGCAATGGTGACAGAGCGTTCAGTTGGCACCATATCGCCGCCGGCAAAAATGCCCTCTGCTCCGGTCATCATGTGATCATTCACAATCACTGTGCCGTCCCACTCAAACTCAATTCCTTTAACACTCTTCAAAAAGCCGGTATCAGTATCCTGACCCACAGCCATGATCAGTGAATCAGCTTCCAGTGTTTCAATTTCTCCGGTTGGCTGAGGGCGTCCGTTCTCATCAATCTCCATCACCTCAACCTTGAAGGTAGTGGCATCAATCTCCTTAATGGTGCGAAGCCAGTTGATCTGCACACCCTCTTCAATGGCCTCGTCAGCCTCGAATTCGTGCGCAGCCATGTTGGCACGGTCACGACGGTAGATAATTACCGCCTCTTCTGCACCGAGGCGCTTGGCGGTGCGTGCCGCATCCATGGCCGTATTACCACCGCCATAAATGGCCACTTTACGGCCCAGTTTTACGTCTTCACCGTTCTCAACACTGCGCAGAAAGCTGACTGCATCGAGCATCTTGCCTGCATCCCGGCTCGGTATATCGATTTTTTTGCCCAGATGTGCACCAATGGCGATAAAGACCGCATCAAAGCCACCCTCACTCTTCTCTTTCAGCACATCTCCCACACGGTGGTTCAGGGTGATCTTCACACCCATATCCTCAACACGCCTGATCTCCTGCTGCAGCTCTTTGCGCGGCATGCGGTAGGCGGGAATGCCAAAGTGGATCATGCCACCGGCAACAGGGCCTGCCTCACGAATCTCCACCTCATGCCCCATACGGGTCAGATGGTAAGCCGCAGAAAGACCACTCGGACCACCACCGATAACCAGCACTTTCCTGCCGCCCGAAGGCGCTGTGAATTCAGGTGTCCACCCCTTCTCCATGGCCAGATCACCCAGAAAACGCTCTACGGCGTGGATGCTCACCTCTTCATCGGTATAGGCACGGTTACAGGCGGTTTCACACGGGTGATAGCAGACGCGGCCATGAATGGCCGGAAACGGGTTGTCTTCAATCAGCTTTTGCCAGGCCGCTTCATGATTTCCCTCCTGGGCCAGAGCAAGCCATGCCTGAATATCTTCGCCAGCCGGGCATGCATGGTTACATGGTGGCAGAAAATCCACGTAGACAGGTTTGCGTGAACGGTGCGCACCTGTGCCGGCATCATGCTTGGTCAGATCCAGGTTGGCTGTCATGTCTTTTTTATTCATAGTGTTGTTCTCGCCTTAAAATCACTTTGATCTCTTTGAGCACTCTTAAAAGGAGGCTGCTGTTCGTGTTGCAGCGTTAATCGTAACGGGTCTGCCAATTTTATATTGCCTTCCGGTTTATACAAATCCTATCCCTGCTTTCCTGATGTGGCTATTAAATAAATCAGCCGCCGGCCAGCCTGGCTTTATGGTTCTCCTTCTCCAGCAGAAGCAGGAGTTTTTCGCGATGATCACCCTGGATTTCGACAGAGTGGCCTTTCACGGTGCCACCTGTACCAAGTTGCCCTTTCAGTTTTTTTAACAGT
>WSZY01000013.1 GCA_013139875.1 Mariprofundaceae bacterium
GCCCGCAGAAGTTACCAGGGTGGTTGGCATTGAGGGAATGGTGGTTGGCTTGTCACGCAGTGGTGAGAGGGTAACGATATCGCCGGGTGTAACTGTTGAATTCACACAGGGTGGAGAAGTGATTTTCAGATTCAGTGATAAGCCAAAGATACCAGGGCCGTTGCCCGGCACTGGTGGCCCAGATATTCCGAAGGTTCCCACCCCTGCTGATTTGAGGATACCACCGCCTCCAATTCCTCAGGGTCCTCCCGTCACCGGACCTTAAACTGTTTCTTACTGTTTTTGCTGATTATATTCACTTGAAAAATACAATTTAAGGTTGCCAATTGCGGGCTGACTCTGTAGAAAGCGCGCCACTTCACATACCGCCCCACATACGATTGTGCCAAACAGGTACTGGGTGGTAGAGGAAACAAAACAATCGGAGGACATTTATGTCTCAGTTTACTATGAAGCATCTGCTGGAAGCAGGTGTGCACTTTGGTCACCAGACCCGCCGTTGGAACCCGAAAATGGCTCCATACATCTTTGGACAGCGTAATGGCATCCATATTATTGACCTACAGAAAACACTTCGTATGGCTAATGAGGCATACTCATTCATGCAGCATCTTGCTGAAGCAGGCGGGCGTGTTCTTTTTGTTGGCACCAAGCGTCAGGCTCGTGATGCCATTAAGGAAGAGTCGCTTCGTGCGGGCCACTACTATGTCAATCACCGCTGGCTGGGTGGTACCCTTACCAATTTTGCCACTGTTCAACAGTCTGTTCGTAAAATGAAGGATCTGCAGCGCCAGAAGGAAGAGGGCGTTTTTGAACTGCTGACCAAGAAAGAGGCACTGCAGCAGCAGCGTCAGTTGGACAGGCTTGAGCGTTCACTTGGCGGTATCGCCGATATGCTTCAACTGCCGGACTGTCTTTTTGTGATTGATGTTCGCAAAGAGGAGCTGGCTGTTAAAGAGGCTCATAAGCTGGGAATTCCTGTTGTTGCACTGGTTGATTCCAATTGCAACCCTGAGAATATTGATTATATCATTCCCGGTAATGATGATGCAATTCGTGCCGTAAGGCTTTTCTGCAGCAAGATTGCGGATGCCATTGTTGAGGGTTCAGAGGCATGGCAGCTTGAAAATGCTGAAGATGGCGATGATGTTGTTGAAGCGATGGCCACTGCTGCCGAAGAAGGCGAGGCCGGGGAAGCTGTTGCTGAAACCGACGAGGAAGCCACCAAGGAAGTAGCTGAAGAGGCTGTTGCCGAAGTTGCTGAGAAAACCGCTGAGGAAACAACTGAAAAGGTCGTAGCAGAGAAGAGCAAAGCCAAGGCTGCCAAAGCCGCTTAAATTATATATTTGTGTATCCGCAGGGTGCACAAGTAAAATTGTGGAGGAATTGAAGATGGCCCAGATTACGGCTGCTGATGTAAAAAAACTGCGTGAAATGAGTGGCGCAGGCATGATGGACTGCAAAAAAGCGCTGACTGAAACAGATGGTAATCTGGATGCCGCAGTAGACTTTCTGCGTAAAAAAGGCCTTTCTGCTGCATCCAAGAAAGCAGGGCGTATTGCTGCAGAAGGTGTGGTTCTCGCCAAGTCTAAAGGCAACGCAGCCGTTGTTGTTGAGATAAATGCAGAAACTGATTTTGTCAGTAAAAACGATAGTTTCACCGTGTTTGTTAATGCTATTGCTGATTTTATTCTACGTGAAAAACCTGCCGATATTGATGCGCTTAAGGCAATGCCCTTTGAAGGTGATCTGACGGTTGAGCAGACACTCTCCCAGCTGATTGCAACCATCGGCGAGAATATGAGCATCCGTCGTTTTGAATTGATTGAGGTCGATTCAGGTGTTACTGCAGCCTATGTGCATGGTGCCGGTAAAATTGGTGTTCTGGTAGGTATTAAGGGTGAAGCATCTGATGCGCTGAATGAATTTGCCTGTGGCGTGGCTATGCATGTGGCTGCTATAAACCCCCTGTTTATTAATCGTGATGGTGTCTCAGCAGAAGCGGTTGAACGTGAACGTTCTGTTTTGACGGAACGTGCTGCAGCAAGTGGTAAGCCTGAAGCAATCATTGATAAGATCGTGACCGGGCAGATGGGTAAATTTTACTCGGAAGTATGTCTGCTGGAGCAGGATTTTGTCATGGACAGTGATCTGAAGGTTGGCAAGGCACTGGAAAACATCCAGGCAGATGCAGAGATCATTTCCATCGCCCGTTTCCAGCTTGGTGAGGGTATTGAGAAGAGAGAAGAAGATTTTGCTGCTGAAGTAGCGGCACAGGTGAATGGTTGATTCATCTGTGAACAGTAAAACCGGAACCACTTCAACAGCGCCCTACAAACGGGTGTTGTTGAAGCTTTCCGGCGAAGTTCTGATGGGTGATACCAGTTATGGTATCGACCCTGAAACCATTTCCCGTCTTGCAGCTGAACTGATCGAAGTTCGTAAAAGTGGTGTTGAACTCGCCATCGTTATCGGTGGGGGCAATATCTTCCGTGGTATGATGGGAACAGCATCCGGAATGGATCGGGCAAGTGCCGACTACATGGGTATGATGGCAACCATTATGAATGCCATTGCTCTACAGGATGCGATTGAGCGCCAAGGTGAATCCGTTCGGGTTATTTCCGCCCTGCACGTCAGGGAAATTGCCGAGCCCTATATTCGACGCCGTGCTGTTCGCCATCTTGAAAAAGGGCGGATCATCATTTTTGCTGCCGGAACAGGCAATCCTTATTTTACAACTGATACAGCTGCGAGTCTTCGGGCTATGGAGATTCAGGCAGATGTGGTGCTGAAGGGAACCAAGGTTGATGGTGTTTACACCTCAGACCCCATGCGTGATCCCGAGGCAATGCGTTATGATACCCTGACTTTTACTGAAGCTTTGAATCGTCAGCTTGGCGTCATGGATGCGACGGCAATGTCACTCTGCCGTGATAATCAGATGCCAATTATTGTTTTTAATGTTACATCGCGGGGGCAGATGTTGAAGGCTGTTTCCGGAGAGTCAGTAGGAACCCTTGTTTGGGAAGAGGAGAGAAGCGATGTTTGATGCACTAGAGACCAGAATGCAGAAGAGTATCACAGCTCTGAAAACCGAGTTGGCGACAATTCGAACCGGCCGTGCAAATGCTTCGGTTCTCGATCATGTATTTGTATCCTATTACGGCTCGGATGTACCGTTGAATCAGGTGGCCAACCTTGCGGTTCCCGAACCGAGAACAATCACCATTGCTCCCTGGGAAAAGACAATGCTGGGAGAGGTTGAGAAGGCGATCCTGGCCTCGGATCTTGGACTCAACCCAAGCAACGATGGTGAGATTATCCGTATTATGTTTCCGGAGTTGACCGAAGATCGTCGTAAAGAGCTGGTGAAACAGGTGAAACAGGTTGGTGAAAAGGCAAAGGTTTCAATCAGAAATATCCGCCGTGATGCCAATGATGAAGTTAAAAAAGATGATACTCTTACGGAAGATGAGAGTAAGAACTCTCAGGAGAGGATACAAAAAGTTACGGATCAGTTTATTGCCGAAATTGATCAGGTTGTCGAGCATAAAGAAAAAGAGATACTGACGGTTTAAGTTAGCTGCTGATGACCCAGTCCACTGATGGAGCCTTATATTCTGTACCCAAGCATGTTGCCATTATCATGGATGGTAATGGACGTTGGGCCAAAGGACGTGGGCTCCCCCGCCTGGAGGGGCATCGCCAGGGAGCAGAGCGTGCCAGAGAGGTGGTTGAATGGGCAGCTGATGCAGGAGTTAAACAGCTCTCTCTGTATGCCTTTTCCACTGAAAACTGGGATCGACCCAAGGCAGAAGTGCGTGGTCTTATGGCGATTCTGGCTACACTTCTACCCCGTGAACTCTCCCGCATGCAGAAAAACGGTGTCCGCCTTCTGACCCTCGGGGATATCTCTCTTCTGCCTGAGCGGGTCCAAAAGGCTATTGAAAAAGCCTGTTATAAAACCAGAGAAAACAGACGTCTTGACCTGATTCTTTGCC
>WSZY01000107.1 GCA_013139875.1 Mariprofundaceae bacterium
CATGCCTGGAAGCGAATGCAGCATACCCACGAGTTGGTACTCCCTGACAGGGATATGGAGGCGGTGGCCAGGAAGGTGGAGGCGGTTGACGGATGGCAGTGGCTCATCCACCGGGAGAAGGGATTCACCTATCTGCGTGGTGACAGGGGCCGCTACCATAAATGGGGTTACATCCTTGTGCATTCCGCACTGCTGGTTGTTCTGATTGGCGGCTGGATGAGTGTGCAGTTCGGTTTCCGGGGCAATATGGCTGTGCCGGAAGGTGGTATGGAGAGTCAAATCAGCTATGTGAAGGGGACCGGTTCTGAATCTCTTGATATGCCGTTTGAGGTGCGCTGTAACAGTTTTGAAATCAGCTTCTTTCCAACCGGGGCTCCGAAGGAGTTCCGCAGTAACCTGACGATTATTGATCAGGGGAAGGAGGTCCTTACCTCTGATATTATCGTCAATGAACCGCTCTACTACAAGGGTGTGAGAATCTATCAGGCATCGTTCGGTGATGGCGGTTCAAAGGTGAATCTGAAGCTTTTCCGTCTGGATGGTTCCAGGCGGATTGATGTCGCTCAGGGCGAGGTTTACAAGACCTATACCGATGCTGAGAGCGGTATCTCTATGGAAATTACTGATTTCAAGCTTTTCAATGTTGAAAATATGGCAGCACGCGGAGAGCCGAAAAAATTCCAGGATATCGGTCCGGCAGTTGACTTTATTCTGCGTGGCCCCGGACTGAAACCGGCGAAGGTACGCAGCTTCATGAATCCCTTCATGATTGACGGATAGAACCAGGGTTCGCTGATCATGGTCTCTCTGACCGGAGACAATCGTGATTTCCAATCATTTTTTCTTGGGCCTGACCTGACCAATCCTAAAGAGTGGGAGCTCTTCCATGTCTTTGGCGAGGGGGTCAGGGCCACCGATGGTGATGGTATTGAGGCGTTTAAGGCGGCTATCAACAGCGTTTACGGTGATCAGATGCCCGATGATTTTCAGGATCTTGGTGGACGTACTTTGCAGGGTATGAAAATGCTTCCGACCCTGCCATGGCCTTTTGTTCCTGTGCTCGATGATTATGAGCAGGTCTACTATACAGGCCTTCAGCTTGCCCGTGACCCCGGTATGAATGTGGTCTGGAGCGGCAGTGCGCTTCTCACCTTTGGCCTCTGTATCATGCTTTATGTATCACACCGCAAGGTCTGGCTGGTGATAGAGGCACAGGACAGGGGTATGCGTATTCGTGTTGCAGGTCTGGCAAATCGGAACCCGATGGCCTTTGACGGAGAATTTAATGATCTGTTAAGAGAGCTGAATGATAATCTGGGGCTTTCACCACAAGGAGTATCAGCATGACAGCAATAGCATTACCCGGTTTTTTCAGTGGTATCCAGCAGGCGCGCGTTTCGTATGTCCGTTTCTGGACATATATCGGTCTTCTTACCGGTGCTGCGGCGTTAGCATTTTTTGGCGGCAGCGGTTATGACGAAGATGGATTTCTGATACGCTTTTTGAGCATGCAGGGTGTGATCTGGGGTGGTGCAGGGGCACTGCTTGGTTTGGGCCTCTCTTTTGCAGTGGGCAAGCCCGCGCAGCGGCGCGCGTCTTTCGCGGAGAATGTAGTGCCATGGTTCGATGGCCTGCTGCTGATGACACTTTTGATGGCAGTGCTGACATTGCTGGAGCCTCATGAAGCACTGATATCCTATGAAGATCAGTCCAACCTGATATCCGGCAGAATTGTGATGGCGATGAACCTGTTGTTTCTGTTTTCAGCAGTCTGTTACATCATGTACCTGTTTGCACCCGAGTCGTTTATTGGAAAGATGGCGACCATGGCAGCCTGGGGCGGTGTCTATACAGGTGGAACATCACTGCTGCTGCGCTGGTACGAATCTTATCTGTTTCTGGATGGCGATATCGGGCATGCACCGGTCTCCAACCTCTACGAGGTGTTCATTCTTCTCTTCTGTATTACATCGTGCATCTACCTGACGTTTGAGCGTCGCTATCAGGCCAAGGCGCTGGGGGCCTTTGTGATGGTTCTGGTTGCAGCAGGCATATTTTTCGGTATCTGGCTGGACTCAATCGGCCAGGCTGATATCAAACCACTGGTTCCGGCTCTGCAGTCTTACTGGATGAAGATCCATGTGCCATTGAACTTTGTCGGTTACGGGGCATTTGCTGTTGCCTGTGCCGCAGGCATGGCCTGGCTCTTCCGTGAACGTCTTGAACGCAAAGGCAGCTCTTCCATGTTGAAAATTTTCCCATCACTGGATCAGCTTGACCAACTGGCATATAAGTCTGTCGCTATCGGTTTCCCTGCATTTACACTGGCAACTATTCTGGGTGCGGCATGGGCCGCCGAGGCGTGGGGCGGCTACTGGTCCTGGGACCCGAAAGAGACCTGGGCACTGATTGTATGGCTCTTCTACGGTGCATATCTGCATGTCCGCATCTCCCACGGATGGAGCGGCAAAACACTGGCGGTGTGGGCTGTGGCGGGCTTTCTGGTTACCCTTTTCTGTTTCGTTGGTGTAAACATGTATCTGTCAGGTTTGCACTCTTATGGAAAGCTAAGTTGAACAGGTTTGCGCAATGATTCATTCTCTGCGTAAAGTTGTTTTCCCTGCTGCAGGGCTGGGAACCCGGTTCCTGCCCGCAACCAAGGCGACACCGAAAGAGATGCTGCCCATTGTTGATAAGCCACTGATTCAATATGGCGTTGAAGAGGCGCTGGCGGCGGGAATGGATGAAGTGATTATGGTGACGGGACGTGGTAAGCGTGCCATTGAGGATCACTTCGATATTTCGGCCGAACTGGAATCCAATCTTAACGAAACGGGTAAGCACGCCCTCTATGAGAAAGTCTCTGCAGTTTCACGTATGGTTGATATCTCCTACGTTCGGCAAAAACATGCGCTTGGACTCGGCCATGCCGTACTCTGTGCAGCTCCCTGGATAGGTGATGAGTGTTTCGGTGTCTCCCTTGCCGATGAACTGATTATTTCCAATGTCCCGGCGATGCGACAGTTAAAAGAGGTGCATGAGCAGACGGGGGCCTCGGTTATTGGGCTTGCGCGTGTGCCTGAAGCAGAGGTGAACCGATACGGCATGGTGGATGCAGTGGATGAGAACGGATTGCTCCGGCTCAGGGATATGGTTGAAAAACCCGCTATTGGCGAATCACCATCTGATCTGGCCATGATCGGCCGCTATATTTTTACACCACGCCTACTTGAACTGCTGGCGTCTACCGAACGGGGTGTCGGCGGTGAGATTCAGCTCACCGATGCTATTGCGCGCCTGGCCCATGAACAGCCTGTCTACGGCGTGCTGATTGAGGGCGAGCGTTTTGATGCGGGGAATCCGCTGGGCTTTTTGACAGCCAATACCATTTTGGGGCTGAGACACCCTGAATTCGGGGACGCACTGCGCTCCATTATCAAGAAAAATCTTTGAACTATCCATTGCTGGCACTTGATGCTGCCCCCGGCAGGGGGAGTGCTATCCTGCTGCTGCCGGATGGGGAACTGTTTGCCGCAGAGAGTGAAGGTGATCGATCCCACTCCCGTACGCTTGTTCCGATGCTGGAAGGGCTGTTGAGTCGGGCAGGCCTCGGGTGGTCCGATCTTCGTATGCTGGCGCTTGGCATCGGTCCGGGCTCATTTACCGGCTTGCGCATTGCGGCCGCAACTTTTGCCGGCATTAATGCTTCACTTGCTCTGCCGACACTGCCGGTATCATCGCTGGCCGTTACTGCTGCTCAGGCGGATAGTGATGATGCGCTGTGGGTACTTGAAGATGCACGGGCGGGCGAGGTGTTTGTCGGTCATTATCAAAGCTGCAGAGCTATCACGGATGATCGCTGTATCAGCTGGGAGGCGGTGCAGAAAGAGGAGCCTGCAAGTTATGTGTCGGTTTCAACACCGCCTCTCTCTCTGCAGGGATGGCAGCGGCTGGAGATGCCAGTTACCCGCGTGGAGGCACTGGCGAAGGTGGTCCGGGAGGCACTTCGGGATGTGGAGCAGGGTGATCTGCCAAGATATGTTCAGCCAGCCTATCTTCAGATATCTCAGGCTGAGAGGAATCTGAAATGAGTGATCGGGCATCGGTTCTCTTCGTCTGCCTGGGCAACATATGCCGTTCGCCACTGGCGGAAGCGGTTGTGCGTGACCGGGCATCCAGGCGGGGGCTGGACGGCCTGTTTATGTTTGCATCCGCCGGCACAGGCAGCTGGCATGTCGGCAATGGTGCGGATCAGCGTTCAGCAGAGACGGCAAGAAAGTACGGACTCGATCTGAGCCAGCATGCTGCCCAGCAGATTACAACCGGGACCGTTGACCAGTGGCAGTGGTTTGTGGCGATGGATGAAGATAATCGTGTGGAGCTGATAAGAATGGGTGTGCCGGAAGATCGGCTATTGCTGATGCGGCAGTTTGAGCCCGGTTGTGAGGTTACGCCTGATGTTCCCGACCCTTACTATGGGGGGGCGGACGGTTTTGAAGACGCCTACAGAATGCTTTGTGAAAATGCAGACAGGCTGCTGGATTACCTGGAGGGGAGAGCTCTCTAAGCGCCCCGGATTAAGCCCCCGAAGTCGGACCGACCCGAATCACCACTCTGGTAGAGAGCGAGCCCTCTTCTATAGATATAGAGCAGGACCGGTTCGCTTTCAGAAAGGTGAGCGTGTAGCGCTTCCCTTCACTGAAGGCGTTGATGAACTGCCACTCATATTTCAGCATTTCAGCACGGAAAAACTTCGAGATACTGGCGGACTTGTAGTAGCCCTCATATACGATCACGCCAACGGCAAAGCCGGGGGCCTCATAAACCGAGCTCTCGTCATCTTTACGGGAGAGTTCAACCGGAACGGGGATATCATCAAATTCGGCAATCATGTTTACAGGTGTTGCCTGATTGACAGGCTCACCGGACTTTGTGGATATCGGTTTTTTCGAGCTTCCTGCGTCTGGTTTTGACATCATACCGCATGCAGAGATGGAGAGTGCAAGTCCGATTAGAAAAGCCCCGGTTATAATACGCATGGTTTGCCCCGCTTGGAAAAGGTCGCTACTGACCCGGAAGGATGTGCATCTGTCCGGTTAAGTGCAAGCTTTGAAACTGCTGCTATCGAATTCGATGGCCACTTGACCGTTTCGGGTGTCAGCCTATGATGCCGGACCCGAACCAATTGCGCGGTTAGCTCAGCTGGATAGAGCGTTGGCCTCCGAAGCCAAAGGTCACAGGTTCGACTCCTGTACCGCGCGCCATATCAGGCTCCGAGGGAGCTTTATGAAGGCCTGTAATCGTATGATTGCAGGCTTTTTGTCTGTTTCTCAAGCCTATGGGGGTGATCAGGCAGGCGGAATATGAATTCGTTCGATGGAGGTTGCCTTTTGGGTAGCGGGATCAATCTTCACCAGCGTGGCAAAGATTGATGCGCTGCGCTCTACTGCTTCGAATCGCTGTGGCAGCTTTTGAACCATCCGTTTCAGTGCACCTTCGACCTTCATGCCGATGATCGACTGGTAGGAGCCGGTCATGCCGATGTCGGACTGGTAGGCAGTACCACCCGGCAGGATGGTCTCATCACAGGTCGGGATGTGGGTGTGTGTGCCGTAGACCAGTGAAGTGCGGCCATCAAGAAACCAGCCCATGCCCATCTTTTCGCTACTGGCCTCGGCATGCATATCAACAATGACGGCGCTGACATCTTCGGGAATCTCATCCAGTGCCTGTTCCACAGCGGAAAACGGGCAATCCCACGATCCCCCTCCCATGAAGACCTGACCGATCAGGTTGATCACTGCAATTTTATGACCGCTGCCGGTCTCCTGAACTGTCCAGCCCCGTCCCGGAGCATAGGCGGAGAAGTTCATCGGGCGGATGAGCCGGTCATCATCATCAATTTGATTCAGGAAGTCGCGCTGATCCCAGCAGTGGTTGCCGTTGGTCAGTACATTGACGCCCAGCTCGAACATCTCATCGGCTAGCTTGATGTTAAGCCCGAAACCGGCGGCCAGGTTTTCACCGTTGGCGATGACGAAATCAATCTGATGGGTATTAATCAGCCTGGGCAGATGATTATGCAGGGCCCGGCGGCCGGCTCTGCCGATGATATCGCCGATAATAAGCAGATTTAAGTTGTCGGACATGAGATTACTTCCTTCTCGGTGATGATGGTATGCAGTGGAATATCGTGTGATTCAATCGGGATGGCAGGCAGCTCCTGACATGAGAAGGCGAGGCCGATAATGGAGTCGATCCGGGACTGGAATCTCTCCAGCCAGCGATCAAAACAGCCTTTACCCATACCAAGACGGTTACCTCTGCGATCAAAGCCAACCAGCGGGCAGAGCAGGATGGCCGAGCCATATTCATGGTTCCAGTCCGAGCCGCTTTCAGGCTCCAGAATGCCAAAGTGACCACGAATCCAGTTTGTCTTTTCGTTAACCTGCAACCAGTGCATATCTTTACCCCCGTGCATGCGCGGGGCATAGATGTGGCAGGGAGGGGTTTCAAACAGGGCAGTGGTATTAACTTCCTCGGAAAGCGCCCGGTAAGCCAGCAGATGGTGGTCTGCAGTGATGCGCTTCTCTTTGAGGTGTTCAAAGAGAAGGTTTTCAATCTCAAGTGAAAATCTATTGCGCTGATCCGGGGAGAGCGTGCGTCGCCGTGTGAGCGTTTCTGTTCTAAGCTGGGATTTTGAGGCAGTCATTAAATAGGCTTTGACTTTATAGAGAGGGTTATTTTGGAGGTAAAAAAAGAGCGCCCCCGCACTGACGATTTGGCAATAAGTTGTCGAACCCTCCAATGGAGGTGGGTGCCGCACTCTGACATCAGGTATCCCGGCTCATGGGGACGCACACAATCAGCGTAGCTAGGCTCCCGTTCGACGCATATCGGCTCAGGCAACTTTGGCTGCCAATCGATCAGCGCAGGGGCACTTTTACTAAACCTTCTGCTTGTAAAACCACATGATCCAAAGCAGAAAGCAAATCATTCAAATCTTCAACCTGGCCCTGATCCTTGTTGAGAAGATCACCTGCCAGGTTAAGGGCTACGAGTGCCATCAGGCGATCTGAGGCGACGGTGGAGCCGAGCTGGCGAAGCTCATCAACCTGTGACTGAACCAGCTCAGCAGCAGCGAGAAGGTGTTCAGGCTCATCATCGGTGCGAATCGTAAAGCTTCGTCCCATAAGAGTAATTTCAACAGAGTGGCTCATTACCCTTCCTTCTCGGCATCTGCCACCAGCAGGTCAAGTTTTTCGATGGCATGATCAACACGGGCTTTCGCATCCAGGCGGTTGCTCTGCAGTCCCTGCAGGTCGGATTCAAGATGCTGCACCTGGTCGCGACGTTTGCGCAGCTCGCTTTCAGCCAGACGTACTACTTCGCGCAGACGCTGGTTTTCCGCCATCAGCTTCTCCATGTTGCGCCGGATTGCTGACATGCTCTGCGTCAGCTTCTCGATACGCTGCTGAATTGCTTCCCTGTTATCCACGGCACTCATGCATGACATTGAAACACTGACGGGGGCGGTGGTCAATATGTAATGAAGAGAATTTTCTTTTATTACAAGGTGATAGAGGATTCAATATCTGCCAGCCAGGGGAAATGCTCAATCAGCCATGCAGCTATGATGCTGAAGCTGCCCAGAAAGATCATGATTCCGACCAGCATAAGCAGTATACCTGAGATGATTTCAACGGCATGCAGATGCCTCTTGAAACGCTGAGACCAGTTTAGGAATGCATCGGTGGCAAGTGCTGCCAGCAGGAATGGAATACCAAGGCCGATCGAGTAGACGGCCAATAGAAGTATACCGCTGCCGATCTCATTCTGGGCACCGGCAACGGCCAGGATGGCTCCAAGAATCGGACCGACGCAGGGTGTCCACCCGAATGCGAATGCAGAGCCGAGCATCAGGGCCCCAACGCCACTTTTAGCTGTGACTTTACTGGTATCCAGATGTGCATCCATCATCAGGAACGGAATACGAATGAACCCCGCATAGTGAAGGCCAAATATAAAGATCACTGCACCGGCAACTTTTCCAAGTGTGTTCATATGTTCGAGCAGCCACTGCCCTAACCATGATGCTGATGCACCGAGGGCGATAAAAACAAGACTGAAGCCGAGAATAAACCAGAGTGACTGGATAACGGCGTGTTTGCGAACAGATGAATGTTGCTGGTCACCATGTGCACGCAGGGCATTGACAGAGACGCCGCTGATAAAAGAGAGGTAAGCAGGAACAAGTGGTAACACGCAGGGTGAAAGAAAGGATAGCAGTCCTGCTATAAATGCACCGACCAATGTAACTTCAATCATGTTGTTTTCCTGTTGTGCCTTTCATCTGTTTTTTTAATCTGTCCCGGATTGTGTCGAACTCTTACTGAGTAAAGGTGTAGTTGCACGCATCCATTTAAGATATGCCCGGTTCGACTCCGCAGAGATGCGTAGAATCTCCGCTGTTTCATAGGGGTGGTGTTGCTTTAGCCATGCAACAGCCGCCTCTGAAGCAGCTTCGGTTGTTTTGATGCTCAGGTAATACTCATTTGTACACTGCAACTCACCCTGCCAGCAGTATATTGATTTGCCGGATGCTGACAGTTGGACACATGCAGCCAGACCCTCTTCAACAATGCCTTTGGCAAGCTTAAGGCCATCGGATTCAGTTTCGACACTGGTTAGAATGATGCATGCGCCCTTTTCCATCGTGCAAGGTTAGCGCCTTTTGTGCAGAGATTAAAAGGCTATCAGGCAGGCCGACAGATCAGCAGCATATTAAGACAGCTGATAAGCCGTGGAAAAGAGACAGGCAACCGCTGTTTTTCCGGTAATAATTTATATTGTCATACTGTTGATGGTGTGGAGGCCTGCATGGTTGATCCCGTCTGTGAACTGACCTGTCTCTTTGCAGTCACGAGTCTGCAGGAGAGCCGCATTTGATTTATAATGGCAGGTGACGGGGCTGCTGCCGGTTGACCTTTCTTCTCTCCGGTGCAGGCTGCATGATACTTACTAAGAACTGTTTTAAAGGAGAGATCCATGAGCGAAGCCATTGAATCAATGCTGGGTGAGGAACGACTTTTTCATCCACCCGCTTCGAAAGATGCAAATATCGCTTCCATGGATCAATACAGGGCCATTGTTTCCCGTTTCGAGACTGACTTTGAGGGAACATGGAAGCAGTTGGCCAATGAGAACCTGCTATGGAGAAAGCCTTTCTCAACCGTACTGAATGACGCCAATGCCCCTTTCTTCAGATGGTTCGAAGATGGCGAGCTGAATCTTTCCGAGAACTGTCTGGATCGTCACGTTGATGCAGGCCTTGGAGATCGCACAGCGATTATCTGGGAAGGTGAGCCGGCCGATCTGCGCAGGATCAGTTACCGGGAGCTCCTGGATGATGTGAGCCGGGCCGCCAATGGCATGAAGGCACTGGGCATAGAGCCGGGTGACCGTGTGGTAATCTATATGCCGATGATTCCTGAGGCGGCAGTAGCCATGCTTGCCTGTACCCGTATTGGCGCGACACACTCCGTTGTCTTTGGTGCATTCTCTTCGCAGTCGCTTCGTGACCGGATTGATGATGCTCAGGCGAAACTGGTCATTACAGCAGATGGTGGTTACCGGCGCGGCAGTGTGCATGCGCTCAAGCCAGCCGTAGATGAGGCTCTGAACGGGCATTGCAAATCGGTACAGCACGTTCTTGTGGTGAAGCGCGGCAATAATGAGGTCACATGGACAGAGGGACGTGACCTGCACTGGCACGAGGTACTTGCAGCCCAGAGTAGAGAGTGTGAACCGCTGGCAGTCTCCGCAGAGCATCCGCTCTTTATTCTTTATACCTCCGGATCGACAGGGAAACCGAAGGGGATTGTTCACTCAACCGGTGGTTATCTGCTCTGGGCGCATCTGACGATGCAGTGGAGTTTTGATTTTCATCCGGAGAGAGACATCTTCTGGTGTACAGCCGATATCGGCTGGATTACCGGCCACACCTATTCTGTTTACGGTCCGCTCTCCAATGGTGGTACAACATTGATGTACGAAGGAGTTCCGACCCATCCGGATGCGGGACGTCTATGGAAGATATGTGAAGATCACGGCGTAACGGTTTTTTATACCGCGCCGACTGCGATTCGTGCATTGATCAAGGCAGGTGATCAATGGCCCGCCAAACATAACCTTACAAAACTGCGTGTGCTGGGCACCGTGGGAGAGCCTATCAACCCTGAAGCGTGGATGTGGTATCACAAAATCATCGGTGGTGAGAACTGCCCGATCACGGATACCTGGTGGCAGACAGAGACGGGTGGCCACATGCTGGCCCCCATCCCCTTCGCCACACCAACCAAACCCGGTTCAGCGACGCTGCCGTTGCCGGGGATTTTTGCAGCCGTTGTGGATGGAGAGGGCAGTGAGGTCTCCGAAGGTGGTGGCCTGCTGGTGATTACAAAGCCCTGGCCATCAATGCTGCGTGGTATCTGGGGGGATGATGAGCGCTATGTCGATACCTACTGGCAGAAGTTTGGCAGCCGCATCTACTTTGCCGGGGATGGGGCAAGGCGCGATGAAGATGGTTACTTCTGGATTATGGGGCGTGTTGATGACGTGCTGAATGTCTCCGGCCACAGGCTTGGTACCATGGAGGTTGAATCAGCTCTGGTTTCCCATGCTGCGGTTGCCGAGGCGGCTGTGGTCGGGCGCCCGGATGATATCAAGGGCGAGGCTATCTGTGCCTTTGTCGTGTTGAAGGGCGAGGCGTCAGACAGTCTGAAGGCAGAGCTTCGTAAGCATGTCGCGTCAGAGATCGGACCGATTGCCAAGCCGGATGATATCCGTTTTGCTGACGCACTGCCGAAAACGCGTTCAGGAAAAATTATGCGCCGTCTGTTGCGGGATATTGCGGCAGGCCGTGAAATTACCTCGGATATCTCAACACTGGAGGATCCGGGAGTGGTTCGACAGCTTCAGTCGCGGGACTGATCCGTTTGGCATATAGAGTGGCATAGTGCGATCGCACCCGTTGATACGGCACCCTGTGGGGAAAATGCCCGCAGCCGCCCGCTGGTATCTGGCAGGCATCGCCGTACTCACCCTGCTGCTGATTGCCATCCATTTTGCAATACAGGTTTATGCGCAGCAGGAGGCTCGCCGTATTGTTGACGCATGGTCTGAGACTGCGGGACTATCTGTTGAGGATGTTCGCTATCGCATGTTGCGGGGTGCGTTAACGCTGGTTGATCTGCGCCTGAACAGGGATGCTGTCCAGCTCTATGCCCCCAGCCTGTTTCTGCATGGTAACCTCCCCTCCCTTGCAGGTGATGAACCTGCGGTGACACGAGTTGCGATGCGCGGTCTGCATGTGAGTCTGAAGGGCGGGTCTCTGGCGGCATTTTCTGAAGGGCGGGGGCTTCCCGTATTGTTCCGGCAACTATGGGCATCGGCTCAGCAGGTTGAAATCCATGACGCCACACTCGATCTGCTGCCGGAAATTGATGTAATGATCCCGAGTCAGCCGGTAAGCCTGGAAGTGATCCATCTGCAAAGCAGGCGCAAATCGGGGCAAAGAGTTGTTGAGGCTCTTGTCCACGGGCTGGATGGTGAGGCGAGGATTACAGCAAACAGCAGTCTGAAAAATGGTGCGAACAGATTTGCCGGCAGAGTCTCCTGGAGTGGCATGAGTGCAGAACCCTTTCTGGAGAGGCTGCTGGGTTTGGCACCGGCAGAGGGGCGGTTGAGTGGTAACATTGCCTGGGCATCAAAGGCTGAGGGCACGGGCCACTACACTCTTAGTGGTGAAGCAGGGTTTGGAGACCTGGAACATGGTTCCCTGTCACCTTCAAAAGTCAGCTGGAATGGCGTGCTTGAGGAGGGCAAGTGGCATGGAAAGGTGAACGGCCTGGCCTGGCCTCTGGCCATGTTTGCCGACTATGCCCCGCAGTTTCAGGGGCGAAAACTTATATCAGGCAACTTTAGTGGAGTGATCAATTTTTCAGGCAGTCCGAAACAGTGGCAAATGGGCGTGGTTGAGAGCTATCTGGAGAGTCTCCGCTATGGGCAGACGTCTGCAGAGAATGGTGCGGTTCCTGAGTGGCTGGTAGAGAAGGTGCATATTACCAAAGCTGCCCTGCAGTGGCCGGAGCGAAGAATTGATATCAAAGATGCGGAGTTAATGAATGCTGACCTCGGTTTTGATGCCCTGGAGAGAGAGTCTCCGGGGCTGTTGTGGCGTATCAAGACGGGCGACATCGAACTGAGCCGGGTTCGGCCGGCTCTTCACCTCCCCCAGGGCGTGTTACGCCTTCCACTTATGAAGGGAAGCTTTGCTGTTAAAGAGAATCACTGGATACGGCTGTCATTGAAATCAATATATGCGGATGAGGAAGGTGACGAAGAGCGCTGGCATATTTCCGGAGAAGGAGATTGGACAGCAGACACCCGCTCCCGTCTGGCAATGGAGGTGGTTGCAGAGGATGCTGCTCTGGTTCGCTTCAGGTCATTGATGCCTGAGAAGATTAGAAAGTCGGCAAGTGATTTGACAGGAAATGTTAACATGAAATTGAAGCTGCTGGCCGGGGTGGGCTCCTGGGAAGGGAGTGGTGAGGTCTCGATATCAACAGCCAGACTCGTTTACCAGGGTGAGCAGTGGCAGGCTGAAAAACTGTTGGTGGATATTGAAAAAATGGGTGTAGGAATCCCGGAACAGCTGATTCGTCATCTGGATGTTCAGGGCTGGAGATATCAGGCCGCACTTCAGCCGCTGGCTCATATGGGCGTGAGTCCGGTAGTGATGAAGGCCGAAGGCAGTGAGGCTGAACGCTGGCATCTGAAAAGTTTGACACTACAGAATGGTGAGGTGGCAGTTGGCCATAAAGAGGCGATCTGGATGGATCAGGTTACAGTTGATATCAAGGATTTAAAGCCGGGCAACAGTGCGCCAATCAGCGTTAAAGGCCGGTTGGGGGAGGGACATCTCTCTTTGAGGGGTGATCTTTCATGGCACTCGACGTCACCGGAAATCAGCAGTGCAAAAATTTCCATTCGGGATGCATTGCCGTTTTTTATCAATGAGTGGCTTGAGGTATCCGGAGCGCCGAAGCTGATGCGCGGCCGCATCTATACAGACATCTCCATACAACGGCGGCCTGACGGACGCTATCAGGGGGCCTGGTACCTTCGCCTTCAGCATGGAGCGCTTGGCCCGGCAGGCGTACAGGGTGATCCGCTGCTTGAGAGGACGGGCTTCAACTCTTTTGATATTTTTGCTGCACTGCAGAGAGAGGGGCGGGTCCGTCTTCGCATTCCTGTCGAGGAGGAGGGATCGTTTGCTGAAGCACTGGGCAGTGCATTGGTAAAAAAATTAAATGGCGAGATGATGAAGAAAGGGCGCACTACTCATGAGGTAGGTGAGAGCGTCGGTAGCCTGCTTTCATCGGTTCGACTGCATGGGAAAGGGGCCCTTTCACAGAATGAGCGCGTACGGTTAAGGAAGGTTATCCGCTATCTTCGGGAGAATCCAAAGCAGTCGGTTGAGTTGATCCCCCGGTTCGGGAGAAGTTCCTCGGATGAGCGCCGGGTCGAGCGAAGCCGCTATACCCAACGACTGATCGAGCAGTTCATGAATCGCCGTGGAGTATCCCTTTCACGGATATTCCCTGTCTGGCCGGGAGAGGAGCATCGAAGTTCAGGCAGTGTTGGTGGAATCAGCATTCATACTTTGCCGTAGCTCTTTCGCTTTACAGGATAGGCGCTAGATTCGCGGCCAGGTTTTGGCCTCCGGAGATTTGAAGATGACAGTCCGTACCCGTTTTGCACCCTCCCCAACAGGGATGTTACATATTGGCGGTGCCCGCACCGCACTATTTGCATGGCTTTATGCACGACACACTGGTGGCGAATTTCTGCTGCGCATTGAAGATACTGATCGTGAACGTTCAACGGACGAAGCCACCCGGGTGATTCTGGATGGCATGAAGTGGCTGGGGCTGGATTGGGATGGGGAGCCTGTATTCCAGGCCTCCCGTCAGGCAGAGCATATTATTGCAGCCGATCAGCTTATTGAAGAGGGACATGCCTATCGCTGTTACTGTAGTAGAGAGCAGCTCGATGAGATGCGGGAGGCACAGCGAGCAGCAGGCCAGAAGCCGATGTATGACGGTCGTTGCCGGCACCGTTCTGACCGTCCTTCCGGGCAGCCGTTTGTGGTCAGATTCCGTTCTCCCGATGAGGGAGAGACGATTGTACGCGATCTGGTACTGGGCGATGTCTGTTTTCCCAATGCAGAGCTTGATGACCTGATTCTGGTGCGCTCGGACGGCACGCCAACCTACAATCTTGCCGTAGTGGCTGATGATGCGGCGATGGCTATCTCTCATGTGGTGCGTGGTTCGGATCACCTGAACAATACACCCCGCCAGATTCAACTGTATGAGGCGTTGGGCCTGCCTGTACCACAGTTTGCTCATATCCCGCTGATTCATGGCCCGGATGGTGCCAAGATGTCCAAGCGACATGGCGCTGTGGCAATTACGGAATACCGTGAACAGGGTTACCTGCCCGCGGCAGTCAACAATTATCTGGCACGACTGGGGTGGTCGCATGGTGATGAAGAGCTCTTCTCAACGGAGAGGCTTATCGAGCTGTTTGATCTGACCCAGGTCGGCAAGGCTGCTGCACGTTTTGACCAGACAAAACTGGATTGGCTCAATGGCCACCACCTGCGGGAAACATCTCCGGCTGATCTGGTTGCTGAAATCAGCCGCCTGTTGGATCTGGATGTGTCAAAGGGCCCCGGTCTGGAGCCTGTGATTGAAAGCTTGCAGGAGCGTTCAAAAAATCTGGTGGATCTGGCTGATGGAGCCCGTTTTTTTTATGAGGCTCCGGCAGAGTATCTTGAAAAGGCAGTGAAGAAGAATTTCAAAGATACGACATGGCCACTGCTGGAGGCCTTTGTTGAACAGGCAGAAGCTCTGGCAGAGTGGAATGGTGAGTCAGCCCATGCCCTGATTGCATCTATTTGTGAAGCGGCAGAAATGAATATGGGCAAACTTGCTCAGCCGATTCGGATTCTCCTGTCGGGAGGCCCTGTTTCACCTCCGATTGATCTGACACTTGAGCTTTTGGGTAGAGAAGAGTCGTTGGCCCGGATTCACAAAGGCATTGAGGTGCTACGACCATAACCCGGTTTCACAATACCTGTTTTCCACCACATGCACAGTTTGCCCCAGTCTGTGACTTTCAATGGAAAGAGGCGTGTGAGTGATATTTTTTCAGGGTCAGAGATGGGCGTCTTTGCCCGGTTTTTCAGGCACTTCTTTATGTACAACATTCTAACGCTTGAGTTTGCATGTCTGCTCGGTATGATGCGCCGCCCATCGTGATTAGATTTTGCCGGCATAGCTCAGTTGGTAGAGCAGCTGATTTGTAATCAGCAGGCCACGGGTTCGACTCCTGTTGCCGGCTCCATTTTCTATCCCGATTGCATGCGCTGGTTGACACTGTGTGGCAATCGTGCATTATCGCGCGCCCTTTGAGCGGCTTTTTTTAGCCACTGCTTGGATGGAGAGCGATAGTTGGGAGAGGTTCCCGAGTGGTTAAAGGGGGCAGACTGTAAATCTGCTGGCTACGCCTACGTTGGTTCGAATCCAACCCTCTCCACCAGCTAACAGGCTGAGATATGGGCCTCAGTGACCGCGGGTGTGGTACAATGGTAGAACCTCAGCCTTCCAAGCTGATGACGCGGGTTCGATTCCCGCCACCCGCTCCAGCATTGCTGGCAGGTGTTTGGCCCAGGTAGCTCAGGGGTAGAGCACATCCTTGGTAAGGATGAGGTCGCGGGTTCAATTCCCGCCCTGGGCTCCAGAGTTTAGGTGTTGAGTGTGTCCCTTTCATGGCACACGGTGACATCGAAGAGTATAGAAAAAATGGAATGGAGATGAGAGATGTCCAAAGAAAAGTTTGAGCGTAAT
>WSZY01000064.1 GCA_013139875.1 Mariprofundaceae bacterium
ATACTGGTATTTTCTGTGCTTTGCACACTGCCCTCCTTGCCCGCTTGCGCAGCCGATTTCGACTTACTCAGCGTGAGTGCTCGTGCAAGAGTTGGAGAGAAGCGTGTGCTTGGCAAGGAACAGCAGGAATCTTTTCGCGAGTATGACGTAATGGCAACTATTCGGTTGCCCTTGAAAGACCTGATTCCTTCAGACCTGGGGTTGGATACGAGGCTATTGGTAAGTGCCGGAGTTATTCAGGGAGCGGGTAAGACTGCGGTGGTAGCTTCAGTTATTCCTGCGCTTGCAATTGCCTCACAAGATGGACGATTCGTTGTCGACATGGGTATTGGGCTGGCACTGATGACCAGACATCACTATGCACAACAAGATTTCGGTGGCCCGCTTCAATTTGCGTTGACTTTTGGTGCCAGCGTTCCGCTATACGGACACTTTGGGGTGGGCTACAGATTCCTGCATTACTCCGATGCAGGCCTTTATAGTCCCTCAACCATTGGTGCAGATTTCCACATGATTGAGTTAATTTATCATTTCTGATGCCTGCGATGCTCCATTACGGGGAATAGGTTACTCAATACAGTGTGATTTATGTGGGACAGCAGTGATTGGCCGGAACTCTATTGACCACGTATATAGTATTAAATCCCAACGCATTCACTGTAAAAACCACCTTTAACTCATAAGTTCTGAATGACTGCTTTTGGCCGAAAGCAGTCGTTTAGGATTTATAGATTTTCAGGTTGCCAGTTCTGGATGCGATCTGCGTAGAAGGATTCCTCTTTAAGCTTTTCCGCATTGGGGATGAATACGGACATCTGTGAGGTCTGGAGGTGTTCATCCCAGCCTGCAAGAAACTGATGGTAGATGGTATTCATCATCGTTTCGTTTTCTGCTGCTTTAGGGCCGATGTAATCTTCACTGGATGCGATCTCGCCGCGAACGGCAATATCAAGATTACCTATGATTTTACTGTTGTTACTGTCCAGCGAAACAAACTGACCTGCCGTATTAAGATAGAGAAGCCACGCCGTTCCCGGTTGTAGTGATCTCATTTCAGTCAGCATCTGTTCTTTGTCCGGCAGGGGAGCTGCACTTAAGCGATGTAAAACCGCATGGGCAAAAATGCCACGCATGAGGAAATCAAACTTTCCAGCCCTGTTTTTGGCAATCAGGCCAAGCTCTTTGTCTTTGACAAGTCGCTTGCCTGTCCAGTTATCAGCTTTTTCACGCTGGGTGACCTCTGCATCACCTTCCTGAACTGCTTCTGAATAGGTGGATGTGCGCCATGTTTCCATGTCACTCTGAAGTCGCCATGCCTTGTCTCCTTTAGCGGAGAGTGCATCAATGGTGAAAAAGAACTTCATGATATCTCCTCAATCTCAGGCAGGGCACTCTCAGGGTTAATACGAAGCGATATCTCCCCATTGAGAAGGCGCAGAAGATCATTGCCGACCAGTTCACGGCGCCAGCCATGCAGCACCGAGAGTTCAGGTGGTTCATCCTTGCGCTGTTTGCCCCAGGAGGCCAGTGCCCCCAGCTCCCGCTGGTTGACCAGAATGTTTGATGCAATGGACTCCTCTTCGGCTTTGAGACGAACAAGCGTGTCGAGCAGCTCCTGTCGCAGATCCGTGCCGGAGGTGTGGAAGCTGCGGGGATGCAGTTTGGGCCAATCTTCCTCGGGGCAGGCCACACCTTTTTCCCACACTGCAATAATTTCATTGCCAAAGCGCTTGATGACACCGTCAGAGAGGCCACGCATGCGGCCCATGGTGCTGAGATCCACACTATCCTTTTTGGCCAGGTCAATAAGGGGGTCATCAGCAACAATGCGTCTGCGGGGGATGTTTTTATGCTCCGCGTGGTGTTCGCGCCATGCAGCCAGCTCTCTCAGTATGGCCAGTTGACGGGGCCTGAGTCTGTTTACCCCTTTGACACGCCAGTAGACCTCCTGCCTGTCGATCAGGTAGGTCTTCTCACTGCTCAGGGTCTCCTGCTCTTCAAGCAGCCACTCCCTGCGTCCTCTGGCCTGAAGCTGCTCTTCCAGATGCTGATAAATCGGCATCAGATATATGACATCATCGGCAGCATAGGTCAGTTGTTTGGGCGTTAACGGCCGGGATAGCCAATCGCTGAATGATTCCCCTTTTGGCAGTGCTTTTTTAAGAATACGCTGAACCAGGTTGCCGAAGCCGATCTGCTGTCCATAGCCGAGAAGGGCAGCAGCCACCTGTGTGTCAAACAGCGGTTCAGGCAGCCCGCCGGACTCAAGCATGATAATTTCAAGGTCCTGTCTGGCGGCATGAAACACCTTCAGAATATCTTTGTTGTGCATCAGCTCCCAGACAGGAGAGAGATCGTTAATCGCTGTGGGGTCGATAACGTAACAGCTCTCTCTGCTGGAGATCTGAAGCAGGGCAAAATGGGCGAAGTAGGTTTTTTCCCGATGAAATTCGGTATCCACACAGAGTACGGATGCTTTTGCCAGTTCACTGCACGCCTGTTTAAGGGCGTCGGGAGTGTCGATATAGCTGTAATTTTTGGACATGGGCTGAAGCTACCAGCGGCAGTGATGAATGACAGTAGAGGTTGATGTTTTCTGCCATAATTTGACCTGCCGGATGGTCGCTATAGTATGCTTGCGCACTCCGGTTGCGGGTGTTGCAGTAGCGCAGAGTGTGCCTGCAGATCATTTTCCAAAGGCTTAAGGAGTTTCTGTTGTGACCAAGGTCTGGATTGCAGATAAAATGTCTGAGCGGGCAGTTGAAGTGTTCAAAGCCCGTGGTATTGAAGTGGATTACAAGCCGGGCCTGCCGGTTGAGGAGCAGATCGCCATCGCCGGTGATTATGACGGTATTGCCGTACGCTCTTCATCAACACTGAAAGGTGATCTTCTGGATGCAGCAAGCAGGGTAAAGGTGATCGGCAGGGCGGGGATTGGTGTTGATAACATCGATGTTCCACTCTGTTCCCGTCGCGGTGTCGTGGTGATGAACACCCCCTTTGGCAACACCATTACCACAGCTGAACTTGCGATTTCCCATCTGCTGGCAGCGGCCAGAAAAATTCCACAGGCATCAGCGTCAACCAAGGCCGGCAAGTGGGAGAAGAGTCGTTTCATGGGTATGGAGCTGACCGGTAAAAAGGCCGGTGTGATCGGAGCCGGAAATATCGGTTCCATTGTCTGTGATCGTCTTAAAGGCCTGCATATGAGTGTGCTGGTCTATGATCCTTTTATCAGTGATGAGCGTGCGGACGCCATGGGTGTGACCAAGGTTGATACGGTTGCCGAACTGGTAGAGCAGATTGATGTGTTGACGATTCATGTGCCACTTCTTGATGCAACCCGAAACCTGATCGATGCGGAGATGATTGGCCGCATGAAGCCGGGCTCAATTATCGTCAACTGTGCACGTGGCGGCATTGTTGATGAAGATGCGCTCTATGATGCGCTCAAGTCCGGGCATATCCGTGCGGCGGCTCTGGATGTCTATGCCAATGAGCCAGCACGTGAAAACAGGTTGTTTGAACTGGAAAATTTAAGCTGTACGCCGCATATCGGCGCTTCAACTGAAGAGGCTCAGGAGAATGTGGCTGTTCAGATTGCTGAACAGATGGCCGATTACCTTCTTACCGGAACTGTAAGCAATGCCGTGAATGTACCTTCGGTCTCTGAAGAGGAGTACAAGCAGCTTCAGCCTTATATCCAGTTGACTTCACGCCTTGGCAACCTGCTCGGACAGGTCGTTGAACCGGGCTTTTCGAAGTTGTGCGTCACCTTTGAAGGCCATGTCTCCGAGCTTAACCGTAAACCATTGATGAATGCCGCGCTGCAGGGTGTTCTCTCTTCAAGTATTGCCGATGTGAATGCTGTTAATGCGGGCATGCTGGCAACAGAGCGGGGCATTGACGTATCCGAGGTTGCCAGAGACAAGTCGGATCATTTCAATGATCTTATTCGTCTGGAGGTTGAGGGTAAGGATGGCGTGCAGAGTGTGTCGGGAACAGTTTTTGATGGTGTGAAGCCACGCCTTGTCAGTATTGATGGCTGTGAGATCGAGATGGCTCCGGCCGGGCGCATGATCTTTATCCGTAACGAGGATAAGCCGGGTGTAATTGCTGCCATGGGTATGGTGTTGGCAAAGGCGAACATCAATATCGGTGACTTCAGGCTGGGCAGGGCGGAGGATAGTGCATCCGCCGTGGCATTGATCTCTGTGGATTCAGAGCCCGATGAGAGCGTTCTGGAAGAGATGGCGGCCCTGGAGGGTCTCCGTACAGTCCGTTATGTTAATCTGGAGTCTCTATGAGCCCCATGAAACCTGTTATCGGCCTTGAAGATGCCTTCGGCAGACGGGCTCGTCAGTTGCGCCGTCTGCAGGGAAAGCTTTTTGATATTTATACTGAAGCCGACTATGAAGAGGTGATTCCCCCTCTGGTTGAACGTCCTGAAACACTGAGCTCAGGTGCAGGCCGCTTCCTCTCGGATCAGACGCTGATTTTTTCTGACCCGGCCGATGCAGGCCTGCTGGCCATTCGCCCTGACATGACACCCCAGGTGGCCCGTATTGCTGCAACCAGACTACAGGATAGAAGTGAACTGAAGCTCTACTATTCCGGGCCGGTCATGCTGGCCAGACCCGATGTTCGCACCGGATCACGGCAGCAGTGGCAGACCGGAGTGGAGTGTCTGGGGCTGGCCGGTGAAGAGGGTGACCTGGAGGTGATGCATCTCGCAGCCCTCTCCATGCATGCGGCAGGCTTTGATCAGGCTGTGCTTCAGGTAGGGCATATGGGGCTGATTCGGGCGCTGGTGGCTGACAGTTCGATGCGTCTTGAGGCGTGGTGTGAACTTCTCTCCCGCCGCTCACCGGAAGACCTCTCTCTGCGCCTCTCATCGGAGGGGCTGACAGAGCAGTCTAAAGAGGCACTGATGACCATGGTCTCCGGCCGTGCGGATCGCACCTGGCTGGAATCAACGCGTGGTGAGCTTGGTGAGCCGTTTGATCGTGCTGCAACAGAACTTCTGCATCTGGTTGATACCGTTTCAACACGCCTGAGTGGAGAGGTGGAGGTCAGTGTTGATGCTGCGGTAATGCCACGTTTTCTCTACCATAGTGGCATGGTTTTTTCCGGTTTTGCTGCCGGTGCAGCCCAGGCGCTGCTTCATGGCGGGCGTTATGATGCCATGATGGCTCTGCATGGTAGGGATATGCCTGCCACAGGGTTTTCATTTGATCTCTGGAGCTGGCTGGATGCAGTCTGATAGATGCACAAAAAGCCCTCCATGGCTTTCTATTTTTCGGCAGTAAAAAGCGTGGTTTTTGCTGCCTTGCAAATTTATCTTAGGCGATAAATCTGGTCGCCCATCCGTGGGTTCCATGGGCTTCACGCGGTTAAGTTTAGAAAGAGGAATATAATGTCAAACACAGTTGCGATTGGAATTCAGTGGGGTGATGAAGGTAAAGGCAAGATTGTCGACCTTCTGGCACCAAAAATGGATGTGGTGGCCCGGTTTCAGGGTGGCCCGAATGCAGGTCATACGCTGGTCATCGGTGATGAGACCACTGTCCTGAACCATATCCCCTCCGGCATCCTGCATGCCGATACGCTTAGCCTGATTGGCAATGGTACGGTGGTGGACCCATTCCGTCTGGTTGAAGAGATGGATATGCTTCTGGCAGCAAAAATTCCTGTTTATGAACGTCTGCGTATCTCTGATCGATGCCAGCTTATTCTTCCCTATCACCGTGCGCTGGATGCTGCACGTGAAGCCGCGAAAGGTGATGGCAAAATCGGAACTACAGGCCGGGGAATCGGCCCCTGTTATGAAGACAAAACGGCACGCCGTGGCATTCGGCTGGTCGATTTGACCTGCGAGGATCTGGATGCGCGTCTTGATGAAAACCTTCGTTATGTCAATTTCATACTGACCGGATTCCTTGGTGCAGAGCCAGTCTCCCGGGAAGAGGTGGTTGAGGCACTTGATCTGGCACGTGAGCGGCTATTGCCACTGGCTGCAGATGTTCCTCTGATTCTACACCAGAGAAGCAAGGCGGGTGATCGCATTCTGTTTGAAGGTGCACAGGGCTCCATGCTGGATGTGGATCACGGTACTTACCCGTTTGTAACATCATCCAATACTGTTTCCGGTGCTGCCCTTGCAGGCCTGGGGGTTGGCCCCGGTCAGGTGGATGAGGTGCTTGGTATCTGTAAAGCCTACACAACGCGAGTAGGGGCAGGGCCGTTTCCTACAGAGCTCTATAATGCTGAAGGCATGTGTGATCCTGAAAACTCCGGCAAGCATATGGCTGAGAAGGGGCAGGAGTTCGGTGCAACTACGGGCCGTCCACGCCGTACCGGATGGTTTGACGCGATTGTTGTACAGCATGCAGTGCGTATTAATGGTGTAACCGGTCTGGCGATTACCAAACTTGATGTTCTTGATGGGCTGAAAGAGGTGAAGCTCTGTGTTGCCTATGAACGTGATGGTGAGCGGCTGGAATCTATCCCTGC
>WSZY01000092.1 GCA_013139875.1 Mariprofundaceae bacterium
CGCGCAGACAAGTTCGAGCAGCACCTTTCAAGAAAGCTGACTCTCTCCACCAAAGAGCGGGCCATCATCTGCGTACTGATGTTACGTGGCGCACTGACCTTGAATGAGATCCGTATCAATACGGGTCGAATGGTGAGTTTTGATGAGACTGATGAGTTGCAGGGTTCGATTCAGGAATTGATAGAGCGGGAGAGAGCGATTGTCGTGAAGTTGCCGAGGGCTTCCGGCCAGCGTGAAGAGCGTTTCACCCACCTGCTTTGTGGTGAGCCCAACATCGAAGCAGCGGCAAAACCTGTCGGCGGTTCAAGTGGTGGTAGCAAGGCCGCCGAACCAGATCAATCGGATCGGATTGCCCGGCTGGAGCGGGAGATAGATGATTTAAAGAGAGAGGTCGCCCGGCTCCGGGAATTCAGAGGGTTAAAGCAAGACGGGTGATTTGGTCACATGCTGTAAATAGTCCGGTCGAACGACCGCTTCCACCGGTTGAGGTCATAGCCGAAAGCGGTCGTTTGGGAACCTCCGATTATGCTGTAAGCCACCACTGATTCATGTGGTCAATTTAAATCTGAACGCTGGTGTAGTAGCTCGAAGTGAACGGGGTGGGGTGGGTGAAGATTGAGAGGTTCGGTGAATTGCTTTTGAACAGCGTTCAGGAGGCGGAGGGCAAGAAGATTTACCATGGCTGTCGGCTATTTTTGTATGCATGAATTGCCCTAAATCATTACAGTGTAAGGGGTTCTGATGCTATCCACAAAGCCTGTGGATGATCCTGTGTATAACTTAGGCTAAAAGATATGATTTCAATACGGCACGCCTCATGCACCCGACCTGCCTAAATATTAAGCAGATAGATACTCTTTTTAAAAACAGGTGGTTAGGGTACATATCCTGTTGTAGTAATCTAATGACAGGTAAGATGCTGTTATCAAGTAGCATCATGACCCGGTGCAGTGGATAAAACTGGTCACCGGGCATTATTAGCATGAATCCTGAGGTTTTTTCTCAGGTACTTTTCATGGCTTTGTATAAGCACTTAATCTATAGTGATTTATCTCTCATGCTCCGGCGAATAACAGGCATAAACACTCAAGCCTGTCTACTATATAATATGCTCCTGTCATGGAGTGAGGTACACTTGATTTATCTCCCGGTTTTGGTGACGATGATGACTCAATGGATTAAACTTAGCGTTGGTGAAAGAGATTAAATTATGGCTAAAAAAAACAGTGATCAGCTCTCTCTGATTCTCATCGGATTGATGGGTTCAGGAAAAAGCAGTATCGGCAGGCGTCTGGCGAAACATTTTGGAATCAGCCTGATCGATCTGGACGATTATATTGTTGAGAAGGCGGGGCGAACTATCCCTGATATCTTTGCGGAACAGGGTGAGGAAGGCTTTCGTGATATCGAGAGTGGGGCACTGCGTGAGGTGCTTGGAAAGCCGGCGGTGATAGCCACAGGCGGTGGTGTGATTCTACGCGAAGAGAACAGGGCGCTGTTAAAAGATCATCCGCCGGTAATCTGGCTGAAGGCTTCTCCCGAATTTCTGGCAAAGCGTATTGATGGCGACAGTAACCGCCCTCTGATTGCTGCCGGTGAAACACTGAGGAAGCTGCAGCAGCTGGCGGAGACCCGTTACCCGCTCTATGAGCAGTGCGCTGATTTCACCCTGCCGCGTGGTGATATGAAAAAACGTGAGGCACTACAGTCAATTCTTCTGTTTCTTGCAGAGTGGCAGGCGGAGAGAGGGTTGTAGCTTTTATGCAGCAGTGTGATATTTGACACAGCGTGAAGGCCGTTTCTGATTGAGAGTGGATGTTTTCCTGCATGATGCAGGTGTGTGAGGGGCGATATGGCAAATATTATGACATTCAAGGAAGGCGACACCCTGATCGGCAGAGGAGACAGGGAGAGTGTCGCCTATTTGATCAAATCAGGCTGGGTAGAGGTGCATCTCAAAAAGCATAATGGTGAGATCGAGGTGTTCACACTTCAGGCGGGTGAAATTGTCGGAGAGCTTGGCCTTGCAGGGCTTTCCCATCAACGGACTGCCACAGTCATAGCACTGACAGATGGTGAAGTTGAAGTGATTGACCAGGGCGCTTTGATTCGCCTGGTCAACGGGCCGGGAAGCAGCTTAACACCCCTGTTGGCCGCTCTGTTCTCCCGTTTGCGAACTGCTCTGGTAGAAGATGATCCTTATGACCTTGATGACACATTTGTCTCTTATGCCAAGCTTGAAGGGTTAAATGCTTCCGCCCGCCAGGCGCTGTGCAACCAGCCACGCATGGTGGGCCACCTGCCATGGGTTTTTGGTGCAATTCGTCCCCCGCAAAGTGTGACCGACCTCTTTCGTGAACCCAAACGCATAGATGTAAAACTGGCGGGATGCAGCAAGCTTGTTCGTGAGGAGCACATTATTATTGAAACCTCAGAAGATGGTGGGTTGCAGTTGCGGGTGGTGGAGTATGGAGACTATTGCGAGCTGGATGATGAGCGTGTTGGTTATGGAAAAACTGATGCGACAGCCTCTCTGACAGTGGGAAAACATACACTTAGTCTGGGTGATCGAAGCAACCCTTTTATCTTCAGCCTGCAGGTGCTGATGTAGTTTTATAAACAACTGCCAGATTCACTGATCTGTGGTGGTACTTCCGGAAATCGGCTTCACCACCTTTAAACATGGTTGAATAAAACTGTAT
>WSZY01000137.1 GCA_013139875.1 Mariprofundaceae bacterium
CTCGGCAATCACCGGATTTACTTTCCCCGGCATGATTGAAGAGCCCGGCTGCACGGCAGGCACGGTGATCTCACCAATCCCACAACGAGGCCCGGCATTAAGCAGCCGGACATCATTGGCAATCTTCACCAGCGAAACGGCCAGCGTGCGTAGCTGGCCTGAAAGCTCTACTGCTGCATCCTGTGCTGCCTGTGCTTCGAAATGATTGGAGGCTTCATGAAACCCGATGCCATAGATCGATGAGAGTTCGGCGGCTACACCTGCCCCGAATTCCGAATGTGTATTGAGCCCGGTACCAACTGCGGTGCCTCCCTGAGCCAGTTCGGTGATGCGTGGGAGTGAGCTCTTCAACCGCTCGATACCAAGCTCCACCTGCCGTGCCCAGCCGGAAATCTCCTGTCCCAGCGTAATCGGCGTGGCATCCATCAGGTGTGTACGCCCGATTTTGACCACATCCATCGTCTCCTCACTCCTGGCCATAAGCTGCTGGTGGAGGTGGCTCAGGGCAGGCAGCAGCTCATGCATCAGAAGATCAGCGGCTGCGACATGAATGGCTGTCGGGATAACATCGTTAGAGGACTGCCCCATATCGACGTGGTCATTCGGATGGATCGTAAGCGCGTCATCAAGCTCGGCAGAACGGCGTGCGATCACCTCATTGGCATTCATGTTGGTGCTGGTGCCGGAACCTGTCTGAAAGATGTCGAGAATAAACTGTGCATCCCAGAGACCGTCCGCAACCTCGGATGCACTCCTGGTAATCAGCGTGGCGCGCTCTGAGTCAAGCTTACCAAGTGCATGGTTTACCCTGGCAGCGCTCTGCTTGATATTTCCAAGCGCCTTGATGAAGGGACGTGAAAAACGAAGGCCTGAAACGGGAAAGTTCTCGGCCGCACGTGCCGTCTGTGCACCATACATCGCATCTGCAGGCACCTGCATCTCACCCATCGAATCCCGTTCTGTGCGCTTTGACGACATATCAACTCCCTGGGGCCTGTTACCACCGATTCTGAGCCTGGTTAAAACCATTGCAGCGGATAGTTTACGACGCGCTGCCCGCCATGACAAACATCAGACCACTGGAAAATGAATAAAAAAAGGGGCCGACACTGCTGTCGGCCCCTTTTTACAAGATGGCTCCCCGAGCAGGACTCGAACCTGCGACATATGGATTAACAGTCCACCGTTCTACCAACTGAACTATCGGGGAATAGGGCGGCGAACGGTACGAATCAGCTATAGAACTGTCAACAGAGGAATCGCCGACTTTTTCCTGGATGAAATTTTGGCTTGCCATTGAGGGAATAGATGCCGCAATATACGTGATATTTGTTAGTTACGTCTTTTTCATGCTATAGTGCATGAACACAGGAGGGCAATCTCATTGAATAACAGTGCTTTTTGGAAATCTGACTGGGTTCTCGGACTTGGTATTACGCTGTTGTTTTGCCTGGCCTATCTGACCGGATTCGGACCCACGCTCTACCTGGAACAAAAGGCGTATGATCTTGGCGTCTCTGCAAGCATCACCCCGGCTGACAATCGCATTGTTATTCTGGACATCGATAACAGCTCCATTGAACGGATCGGGCGCTGGCCATGGCCCCGCTCTGTGGTCGCTGACGTGATTCAGAAGCTCTCCGATGCCGATGCGCGTCTGATCGGTGTCGACATATTCTACAGCGAAAAACAGCAGGTCCCAAGAAGTGCGAAGACTCATCTGCAGCTGGCCGACATCCTGAGGGAGCAGGGTAAAACTGCAGAGGCCGACAGGATAATCGCTGAAGCACTTGAAATGGATGAAGATCTGCATCTGATTAATGCCACCCGCAACAGTGGTGTTGTCTTCATGCCGATGTTTTTTGATGCTGGCGTCCCATATGGCCGCCCTGATGCCGAACTTCCCAATTATGTAAGCCGTATGGTGATCAGAAATATCGGAGAAGAGATTGAGGGTGCAGCTCCGTTAACTGCGGTCAAACTGCACTACCCGTTCCCTGAACTGGCCAAGACTGTTGCCGGAATGGGATATCTGAATGTTACCACCGACAGCGACGGCGTGCTGCGTACGGAGCCCCTGGTGGTAAACTACTACGGTGACTATCTGCCTTCGATGTCCCTGGCCATCGCAGCCAAAGAGCTTAACCTGACCATGAGTGATATCCGCATCAATGTCGGCCGTAATGTTGAGCTCGGACATCTCAATATCGGTACCAATGCGAACATGTATCTCTATCCGGCCTTCTACGGTGATGGTGCAGGTAATAGTTTTAAACACTACTCTTTCCATGATCTGAGTTCCGGCCGTGTTCCAGCCAAACTGTTCAAAAATAAAATCATACTGATCGGTGTCACTGCAACCGGTATTGGCGAAACCCATGTGACCCCTGTCGATAACCAGATGTCCGGTGTCGAGTACCATGCCCATGTCATCCAGAGCATCCTGAGCGAAGAATTTTTCACCAGACCACCGGGAGCCGTCATGGTTGAGCTGCTGCTGCTGGTTGGTGTCGGCCTCTACCTGAGCGTTCTACTGCTACGGCTCAGCGCCATGGCGGGTGCTATTATCTCACTACTGTTGCTGGTCACCCTTCTCGGTACCGGCTTCATGCTGCTGCTCACCTCAGCCATCTGGATTCAGACTGTAACGGCAGCACTTCTGCTGCTCTTTGGTCATCTTCTGCTGAGTACCAAACATCACTTTGCCAGTGAAGATGCACGTGAAAAAATTTCAGCTGACTCGGCCGAGACCAACAAAATGCTTGGCCTCTCTTTTCAGAGCCAGGGCATGCTGGATATGGCATTCGATAAGTTCCGAAAATGTCCTGTCAACAGTGATATTCTCTCAGTCCTCTACAATCTGGCACTCGATTTTGAGCGCAAGCGCCAGTTCAACAAGGCAACATCCGTTTATGAACATATGGCTGAACATGAACTGAACTACAAGGATATCCAGGTCAGAATGGAGCGGGTCAAGAATGCAGGTGAGACTGCCATCTTTGGTGGTACGGCCGGCAATGCCATGTCCACACTGCTGATTACCGGTGGTGCTAAACCGACACTGGGACGTTATGAAATCATCAAAGAGCTCGGCAAGGGTGCCATGGGTACCGTCTATCTCGGCAAAGATCCGAAAATCAACCGTGAAGTTGCCATCAAAACCATGGCCCTTTCACAGGAATTTGACCCGGATGAACTGGAGGAGGTAAAAGAGCGCTTCTTCCGTGAGGCTGAGACAGCCGGCATGCTCAACCACCCCAACATTGTTACTATTTACGATGCGGGTGACGAACACGATCTTGCCTATATCGCCATGGAGTTCCTTGACGGAAGTGACCTTTCTCCCTACACCAAGAAAGGTAAGCTCTTCTCTGCGGGTGCATCCCTGAAGATATGCGGAAAGGTTGCAGAGGCGCTTCACTATGCCCACAGCCAGAACGTGGTACATCGTGATATCAAGCCGGCAAACATTATGCTGCTGAAAGATAAAACCATAAAAGTTACCGACTTCGGTATTGCCCGTATCACTGCATCGAGTAAGACCAAAACAGGCGTTGTACTCGGCACACCATCCTACATGTCACCCGAACAGCTCTCAGGCAAGCATGTCGATGGACGTTCTGATATCTTCTCGCTCGGCGTGATGCTCTATGAGATGCTGACCGGCGTGCGTCCGTTCAGGGGTGATTCGATGGCAACACTCATGTTCCAGATCGCCAATGAACCGCACCCGGACATACGGGAACATCGAAAAGAGTTGCCGGACACTGTTGCCAAACTTGTCGATCACATGCTGACTAAAGATCCAGCCACTCGAATCGCCAATGGTAATCAAGTGGTTCGTGGTATTATTGGCTGCCTGAAAGACGTCAAAGCCATGGGAGAGAGCAGATGAGTTCAATTGAGATGCATGCCGTCACAGATGTTGGCATTAAGCGAAAACATAATGAAGACTGTGTTGGCATTACCCCTGAGCTTGGCTTTGCCATTCTTGCTGATGGTATGGGTGGACACAATGCAGGTGAAGTTGCCAGCGC
>WSZY01000066.1 GCA_013139875.1 Mariprofundaceae bacterium
ATCAGGTAGGGGGCAGCCCCGGAAGTTACGGCGGCCCCCAGATAGATCTGGTACATCGGGTTCGACATCAGTACGTAGGGTTTCTGCCCGTTTCCACAGCAGGCCTCGGGATTTACCAGCGCATGGGCAACAGCAAAGAGTGCCTCCCGTGTCCCGTTGGCACTCAACACCTGCGTTGCCGGGTCAACATGCTGCAGGCCATATCGGCGCATCAGCCAAGCTGCGATAGCCCGACACAGATCATCGTTACCACGGCTGCTTGGGTATTTGGAGAAGCCGCTGAGGTGATTGGCCAGTGTAGCCTCGACAAAATCCGGCAGTGGCAGTCTCGGCTCGCCGGCACCGGCATCAATCGGAGCCAGATCCGGGTTTGGTGTGCGGCCATCAAACAGTGCCTTCAGGCGTTCAAACGGGTATGCGCCCAGTTGATCCAGGCGAGGTTGCGACAGTTTTTCAGCAGGCATCAAAGTTATTCGTATAAAGCTTCTGCTCTGGCACGAATCGGCTTGCTCCATTCGCTAAAGCGGCCCAGGGCATCAACAGCCCGCACTCGAAACGCATACTCAATATCGCCGCCTCTCAGGTTGAGCATCTTTGACATGGATGATTTGTCAAAATTCCTCGGGTTGGGCAGCTCTTCATAGTGGCGGCGCCAGATTCCCGGGCATTTGCAGTACGGGTCGATCTCAGCACGGTCGACCTGGAAGCCGATACCACCACTTCCCCCACTCATTTCGATCTCCAGTCGCAGGCTGTTTCCAGATATAACATGCTCGAGCGAGACAATGGCCGGCGGCGCATTGTCTGCTATCGGCTGCGGAGGCTCTTTGCGGCCGCAGCCCACAACAACGAAGGCTGCCATGATAAACAGTAGTATAAACTTGCGCATGATTATGACTCCAAAAGTGCTTTCCAGGCAGCGCACTGCTGGCGTACCTGCTCGGGGGCTGTGCCACCGATATGATTACGTGCCGCAACGCATGCTTCAACGGATAGTTGTTTGACCATCGCTTCAGTAAGCCTCGGATCAATCGCCTGGCAAGCCTTTTCAGTCATCTCATGCAGGCCACACCCCTCTTTGATACAGTGGGCAACAGCTTTGCCAACAATTTCATGTGCTTCACGGAATGGTACACCGGCGCGAACCAGCGCATCAGCAAGATCGGTTGCTGTAGAGAAGCCGGAGGCTGCGGCTTTTAGCATGGCATCTCTGTTCACCTTGATACCGGGAAGCATATCGCCAAAGACACGCAGGCTTCCTTCAAGGTTGTCCATGGCATCAAAAATGGCTCTCTTATCTTCCTGCATATCCTTGTTGTAGGCCAGAGGCAGCCCTTTTACCGTGGTTAGCATGGCAACCAGTCCGCCAATAATACCGCCGGTCTTGCCGCGAACCAGCTCCGGCATATCCGGGTTTTTCTTCTGTGGCATAATGGACGAGCCGGTACAGAAGGCATCCGGGAGTTCAATAAAGTTGAATTGTGCACTCATCCAGAGAATCAGCTCTTCGGAGAACCGGGAGAGATGAACAGCACAGATTGAGGCGGCAGCCAGCAGTTCCATGATAAAGTCACGATCTGAGACGGCATCCAGCGAATTGGTGCAGGGGCCATTAAAGCCGAGTGCTTCGGCGGTCTGACTCCGGTTAATGTCAAAAGTCGTGCCGGCCAGTGCGGCAGAACCGAGCGGGCACTGGTTCATCCGCTCTCTGGCATCAAAGAAGCGATCCATATCCCGTTCAAACATCTCGACATAAGCCAGCAGATGGTGGCCAAGCGTAACAGGTTGTGCTGTTTGCAGATGGGTAAAGCCGGGCATGATGGTATCAGCGTGCTCGTCTGCCAGAGTCACCAGCACCGACTGCAGGGCATGAATACGTGTAATCAGATCGTCTGTTCTTCTGCGTAGATAGAGGCGGGTGTCGGTGGCGACCTGATCATTGCGGGAGCGGGCGGTATGCAGCTTTTTGCCGGCATCACCAATGCGGTCGGTCAGTCGCTTCTCGATATTCATATGCACATCTTCAAGCTCAATCAGGAATTCAAATTTACCGCTTTCAATCTCCGCTTCGATCTCATTCAGACCCTTGAGAATGGCTGCCAGTTCATCATTGGTAAGAATGCCCTGGCTGTTCAGCATGGTGGCATGTGCGCGGGAACCGGCAATGTCCTCCGCATACATGCGGGAGTCTACGTCCGTGGATGCATTAAAAGCTTCTACAAAGCTGTCAGTCGGGGCATCAAAGCGCCCTCCCCAGGGTTTGTCAGACATGTCAGGACTCCTGCCTCTGCGTACTGAATCAGTGCAACTTCACCTGTTCAGATATTCCCTTGGTCGAAGAGAGTCGCAACTATAACGGCACTGCAGTGATAATGGGAGACTTCAGAAAAGAGCATTGCACCAGCTCCGAACGATTAGGGGGGTGATGTTTCTGAAAGAATCCTATATTCTGCGCCACCTTTACGCATGGAGGGTAGCTTATTAAGCCGGAAATGCGTGTAAGAACAGGTGCCGGGTGCATGTGTTCACAGGTTTCGACAATTGAGGAGAATTTATCATGGCTTTGAACGTCTATTACGACAAAGATGCCGATCTTTCGATCATCCAGAGCAAGAAAGTTGCAATTATTGGCTACGGTTCACAGGGGCATGCACATGCCAACAATCTGAAGGATTCAGGCGTAGACGTTACTGTCGGCCTGCGTGCAGGCTCTTCTTCTATTGCCAAGGCTGAAGCCCATGGGCTGAAAGTAAGCGGTGTTGCTGAAGCAGTTGCAGGCGCTGACATTGTAATGGTTCTGACTCCGGATGAGTTCCAGTCAGCCCTGTACAGGGACGAGCTTGAGCCAAACCTGAAGCAGGGGGCAACGCTTGCATTCGCACATGGTTTCGCCATTCATTACAATCAGGTCACCCCGCGTGCTGACCTGAATGTTGTCATGATCGCGCCGAAGGCTCCGGGCCATACGGTTCGCTCCGAATTTGAGAAGGGCGGCGGTATCCCTGACCTGATCGCCATTCATCAGGATGCAACGGGCGATGCAAAAAGTATCTGCCTCTCCTACGCTTCTGCAATCGGTGGCGGACGTACCGGAATCATCGAAACCACATTCAAGGATGAAACCGAAACCGACCTGTTCGGTGAGCAGGCTGTACTTTGTGGTGGTGCGGTTGAGCTGGTCAAAGCCGGTTTTGAAACACTGACGGAAGCGGGTTATGAGCCGGAAATGGCATACTTCGAATGCCTGCACGAAGTGAAACTGATCGTTGACCGGATTTATGAAGGCGGTATCGCCAACATGAACTACTCCATCTCTAACAATGCGGAGTATGGTGAGTATGTTACGGGCCCTAAAATCATCAACGAAGAGTCACGCAAGGCGATGCGTGAATGCCTGAAAAATATTCAGAACGGTGAATACGCAAAGCAGTTCATTGCTGAGGGAGCGAACGACTATCCGCTCATGACGGCTGCTCGTCGTAACAATGCGGCTCATCCAATCGAAGTAACGGGTGAGAAGCTTCGTGCGATGATGCCGTGGATCAATAAGATCGTGGATAAGACAAAAAACTAAGAGCGAAAGCTCTGATTTTTTAAAAGGCAGCCTTCGGGCTGCCTTTTTTATTGGGGGGTTGGGGGCAACTGTCTGAGACCACCGCCGAAAGCAGCCGTTCGCTATTCCATCAATTATTGTTGATCCATCTGTTTAAAGCGCTCTTGCTGTTGCTGGTCAATATCATGCAGTTGCTGTTGCGTTTGCCTTCCCTGTTCGATCAGATTGCTGCCGGT
>WSZY01000234.1 GCA_013139875.1 Mariprofundaceae bacterium
GACGCTCGCGACGGCGACGGCTCGACGCCGCTCATCCTCGCGGCCGAGCACGGGCACATCGACGCGCTCTCGCGGCTCCTCGAGCTCGGTGCGAATCCGGACCTCGCCAACGACCTCGGCGAGGTTCCGATTCATCGCTCAGCGAGAATGAACCGTCAGGATGACGTGCTGTCGGTTGCGGGAAATATTATGACCTATCGATTTGTTGATGCACAAAAAGCAAAGGCTAAAAGAAGGCCAAGAAGATGAAATATGACAGGGTAAGATTGGACTCCGGGAGGCATAAATGATGTTTAGGCACGGAGATAATAACGAGATGAGAGAGATGAAACTTTTAAGAATTGCACTGAGAGCTTTAAGAAAGAGTGTTTTACTGTTTGCAGTAACTCTGGTGATGCCAACTATGGCAGCGGCAGCTCAGATCAGCGGAGTTTCACTGATGGACTCTGATGGTGGAGATGTGCTTCGAATTGAAGCCGATACAGCACTTGAATATCAGGTGTTTGATCTGGATGGACCACCAAGAATGGTGATAAATTTCCCCGCAGCATCCATTAGCAGCGATGTGACAGCAATGAAACCGGATGGAAAGGGTGTAACAAGTGTGTTCCCTGCCAAGAGTGCGGATGGTGTACGGCTTGAGGTCGGACTGAGTGAGATGATCGGGTATAAAATTGAAGAGTCAGGGAATACCCTGGTCATTCGATTTGAGAAGACCGGATCAGAGAGTGCTGAAGCAACTGTCGCTGCGGTTATCAAAGACATTGAAGTACGTGACAGAGGTAATGTGACTGAGCTGATTCTGCGTGGTGAAAACATGGATGCCAGCCACAATGCATTTTTATCTAACAACAATCAGGTATTGATTCTTGATTTTTGGGAGGGTGAATCGAAACTTGCCAAGGAGAACTATAAATACTCTACCCAGCGGATCAGTGAAGTAACCATTGGTGAGGCAGATGGAAGAGTGCGCCTGGTGATTGGTGTTGTGCCCGGTGGTGAGCTCAGCCAGCAGATTGATGCTGAAAAAGGAAAGCTGACAGTTCGTTTCGGCAGTGTTACTCCAAAACGAAGAGCATCTGCTGTGGTTGTAGAGAGTATCGATTTTCAGCCGGATGACAGGATTGCTCACCTGATGATTCGTACGGATGCAGTTAACCCTATTTTAAACATTACCGAAAAAGACGGTAATGTTATTATTGATGTGAAAAAGGCAGCTCTGGCGAACGGTCAGGAGCGTTCTCAGGATGTCAGTGCATTTCCCGGGCCGGTCAAACAGGTTGATAGCTATGCTGTTGGCCAAAAAGTCAGAATTGTTGCACGCCTCAGGGATAAAGTGGATATCACTTCATTCCAGCAGGGGAATGTGTTTACTGTTACTCTGCAACCTCAGGATCTGAGACAGAGTACAGCAGATGATGAGAGAGCAGGCAAATTCATCTATTCCGGCAAAAAAGTTACTTTTGATTTCAAGGGTATTGAAATTACCAATGCACTGAAGCTTATTTCAGAAATGAGTGACCTTAATATCATCATGTCGGATAACGTTACAGGTACCCTGACCATGCGATTGGTGGATGTGCCATGGGATCAGGCTCTGGATCTGATTCTTGCATCTCAGGGGCTTGGAAAAGATCTGAACGGGAATGTAATGAGAATTGCTCCACTTGCTGTTCTGCGCCAGGAGCATAAAGAAGCGCTTGAAAACATTAAAGATGTAGAGCTGCTGGAGCCTCTGATCACTGAGGCAATAGGGCTAAGCTTTGCACGCGTGGATGAAATTCAAAAAATGATTGATGCAGGTCAGCGAGCGGGCAATATGGGTAGTGACAACGCCCTTCCCGGGGGTAACCCGAACCAGAACAGCCCGGTGATCATGTCACCGAGGGGCTCATACATACTGGATACGAGAACCAATACACTGATCGTAACAGATACAGCTCAGGGGCTGAGTAATGTAAGACGCTTCATTGCTCTGGTGGATAAAGCGACGGAACAGGTACTGATTGAGGCTCGAATCGTTGAAGCAACAGACAATTTTACCAACGAATTCGGTATTCGGTGGGGAGGACAGGCCACAAGCCAGAGAACCGGATTTGATGGAAACCCGAATGTTCAACTAGGGGCAGGCAATCCCACAGCATCGGACAACTTTCTTGTCGATCTTCCGGCAGCTGCAGCAGCAGCTGGTGGAACGATTGGTCTGAGCTGGTCAATGATTAGTCGCGCAGTAAATCTTGATCTGGAGCTGTCAGCTGCAGAGATTAATGGTGATGCAAAAATTGTATCAAGCCCCAGAATCCTCACAGCAAATGGTGGAACAGCGGTTATTTCACAAGGTAATGATGTTCCGTATGTTACGCCATCATCGGCTGCAGGCCCGGCAACGGTAACGTTTAAGCAGGCTTTGTTGAAATTAGAAGTTACACCTCAAATCACAGCAAACGATACGGTGATTATGGATGTTGATATATCCAAGGATGCTCCTACCGGCCAGTCTGTTCAGGGAAATCCGGTTCTTTCAACCAAGAAGATCACTTCAACACTTCAGGTGAAAGATGGTGAAACCATTGTTATTGGTGGCATCTA
>WSZY01000018.1 GCA_013139875.1 Mariprofundaceae bacterium
AATTAGTTTTCGGTTTCTGCAAGCCGTGCGTTATGCAGAAAACGGGCCAGGCCTGTCACAGACAACAGTGAGGAAAAACCGGAAATGGAGTTAATAGCTACACCTGATCTTGCTTTTGTAGTTGATAACCTGGAAGAGGGTATTCTCTTTCTGGATAGCAACCGGCATGTCATAACCATTAATCAGGCAGCATTGAGAATGCTCGGACAGAAGAAGGCCTTCAATATCAAGGAAGATATTATCGACCAGCTCTGCCCTGCCCTGTTTCCGGGAGCCAGCTGCGCCAAGGACTGTGAGCAAACCGGCACCTGCTCATTGATGAATCAGGATACAGAAAAAGAGAAGGTCGAGGAACTCAGCTTCACCGGCCTGAATGGCAAAAAGGTCACACTTCAGATGCGTGCTATTGCACTCTCCTCCGGTGAGCATCTGGCTCGAATAGCTATCCTGCTAACGGACTGCTCACAGGCGCGTCGCCTTGAGGAAGAGGTGAAAGGTGTCAAAGCCCGCATCCGCGGCCTGCTGGAAAGTACAGGGATTGTCTCTTCGGATTCAACCTCCCTGTAAAGCTAACACTCCCATGAACCGGCTACCGATAGCGGCACCACCACCCCGGCAACTTACTGTCGAACAGGGTCCAGGTCATACCACTGCTCAGAGAAGCCTTTCTTCTCCCTGCTGACGGTTTTACATTTACGTTTACCGATTTTCCGTCTTCCCTCATCATGTAACACCTGAGCCTGCTGTTCGTGGATTAACAGCGCTTCCGGACCAGAACGTTTTGTGTGCAGCAACTCCCTGACAAAAACAGGGGAAGGATCATGCATACCGTTCCACCTGAACAGCTTGAAAGGTCCAACATTTTTTTTCGGCCCGGCTATAATAAAAAAAACTTTTCTGCTCACATCATAAGTCATGGATCGCAGGCCCAGGCCATCCAGGTCAATATATACAGGTTTGGAGAAACGTGCCCGGACTCCACTGTTTGACAACAATGCATCAGGATTTTTCAAATTCAGAACCAGTGCCTTGCCCTCTACAACTGGATTACGAAACCCGATCAGCAGCCCTCCCTGATCCGGTGCTACGGCCAGCGCCTCAATATTCAGTCCTGTTTTTTTTGGCCCAAGTTCACCGGCCTTCTTTTTCTCCAGCTGTGTGGCCTGTGCAATCAGGTCAATCGTCTCTCCTGTTATCGGGCTCTCATCATCCCAGGCCTCTCTCTCCAGCATATCCTGAACCAGGTGGTCATAAAGCCCCCCCCACTGCAACTCAAGCCTGGGTGGGGCACCCGTGATATCGGTGGCAAACAGGCGATATCTGTTACCCCGCTTCTTGCCTTTTTTACTTCTGCCATGAGAGGTGATCCAGTAAATACGGTCCCCTGAACGGGCTGCACCCTCAATATCACTTTCGTGATCGGGATGGCTGCGCAGATAGGAGGAAAAATTAAACCTTTGAATGGCTTTCATGGTCGAGCCGTCGGTGGTGTATAACGAAAGGGTTTCATCTTCATCATTGCCGACGATGAAATGTGAATCATCAATAGTTACGGCTGCGGAGGCATCACACACGCCCTGGTATCTCTGCTCATCCGCCAGAGCTGCCAGAGAGAAGCCCCCGCATAGCAGAGAGAGTATAAATATATGCATCATTGAAATCATTTTCCCACTTTTTGAGCCTTGAAACAGAGCTATGATCTACCTCTCTGGCTCATAGTTCGAGTGCATCGGCATTGGAAGAGACCCCAGCCTGACAGACACCGTTTTTCTTAGTGTATTCTACTACTCTTTGGTGAATGCGTCTGTATCTTTTTTCCATCACCACGTACGTTCCAGCAATCAGGATTTATGCTTTGCCCTTGGATGTGCTGCATCATAAACCTCGGTCAGCCTGGCCATATCAAGATGAGTATAGCGCTCGGTGGTTCCCAGCGATGAATGCCCCAGCAGCTCCTGAATGGCACGCAGGTCAACACCTCCTGCCAGGAGATGCGTTGCGAAGGAGTGACGCAATCTGTGCGGTGTCACCGACATATCAGCCCCCGTCTCCAGCGCCCGTTTCTTCAGCACCCGCTGCACACTGCGTGCGGTGAGTCTTCCACCACGCTGGTTCAGAAACAGTGCCGGTTCAGATGTTGTGCTCGTCACGCGCTGATCCAGATAGTTCTGCAGCAACCGCAGCACGCCCTCCGGAACTGGAACGACACGCTCCTTCTTCCCTTTACCGAACACGCGAAGTTCCGCACCCTCCATGCTGACATCGTGAAGGTTGAGCCCGACCGTTTCAGAGACGCGCAAGCCGCAGCCATACATCACTGCAAACAGAGCGAGATCACGCTCTTCAGAGGATGAATCCGTAGCATGCATCATCTGACTGGTCTGTTCAGGGGGAAGGGCACGCGGCAGCCGTTTTGGCTGTTTGGGAGGACGAATTCCGGCCGCCACATTCTTTTCGCACCAGCCTGCCTGCATCGCCATATCGAGCATCCCTCTCAGTGCGGAAAGCCTTCTGGCCAACGTAACAGGCGAGAGACCCTGCCCGTAGCCGGCAACCATCCAATCCTGCACACCATCTCTGGAGACATCCGTGACCGGAACATCACCACAATGTTCAATAAAGCGGGTCAAATCTCTTTTGTAGTTGGAAACAGTGTGCAGTGATGCCAGTTGAACATCCGCGAGCTGCTTAAGATAGCGGGCGATCGCCTCGCTTAATTGCATAAATCCACTTATGCAGTGCAGCCCATGGACGGACTGTGATAACCAATGGCAGAATACTCATTGATCACTGTTTTACGCTTCACCCTGGCTGCCTTCCGCAAATTCGAAGCGGGATCCACTCAGCGCCTTAGCCACATACATCGCCTGATCAGCCTGCTCCACCAGCTGCTTCACAGAGAGGTCTTTTTCCGCTGCTGAGAGGGCCACACCCATACTCACGCTCGGCTTTTCACCCTGTATCTCTATCTCGGCAGAGCCAAGAACAATACTGTTGGCAATTTCGCCGGCTTTCTCCCTCTCACAACCGGGAAGTAGAAGAACAAACTCATCGGCCCCCATGCGAATCAACGGATCCTTTGAACGAATAAGGCTGCGCACTTTGGTGGCAAGCGCGGCAAGCAGATCATCGCCAGCATCAGACCCCAGCCGCTCATTCATCGCCCTGAAATCATCAATGTCAAAATAGAGGCAGGCTACCGGTGTACCCTTGCCAAACCATTGAGATAGCGGCTGATGGCTGTGCGGCTGCAGAAAGCGGCGATTGTGTGTGCCTGTCAGAGAGTCGGTAATGGCATGGCGGGCCAGCCGCTCGCGTGCCACAGCGTTCTCAAGGCTTAATCCGATCACCTGCGCCAGATGCTGTAGAAAATCCACGCTCTGATCCGGACCGAATCGGTCAGCATCAACAGAACCGAGGCCCAGCACTCCGAATGGTTTCTCCGGGCTGCCAAGAATAAGCAGTGCCAGTGAAGCCAGGTGCTCATCCTGTTTCTGCAGCCAGTCGAAACCTTTTTTGGGGGTAAGGTGTATCAGGCAAACCTGACGGCCAACCAGCCCCATATTGGCAATCTCGCCCTTCTCAACCCAGACCAGGTCACGCTCAGAGAGGCCATCCAGCTGGCAGTTCCCCATAAAGCTGGAGCGATCCAGCCAGAAGCGGACCATATCAAGAGAGAAGCCGGAGCGAAGACCGCGCAGCAGTGTAAAGCAGAGGTCTTCCGAATCGGTGGAAGAGAGAACTTTTGATTCCAGTTCAAAGAGATGGGCGAAGAGCCGCTCATTTTCGCGAAGTCTCTTCATCACATCGGCGACATACTCCCGCAACTCATGATTCTCATCAGCCAGCTGCTGCATACGACGACTGGAGAGGTCTTTTACCTCGCCCTTTACCTTACCCTTTTTCTCACTGCTTCCCTTCCCTTTCGAACCGGTCATGGAGTGATGCTCTCCTCAATCAATACCTGCCACGCTGCATCACTGCCACTCCGTGCAAGATAGATGCGCTTACGGGTAACATCCTGATAGTTACTGGAGCGATAGTGCTGGTTAAATTCTGCAACCACCATTTCGCCTTCCGGCCAGCTACTCGGATCATGAATCAGACTGAGCTCCGATATCGAAATATCGATGAATGATTTATTGCCGTTAACACGCCGTTTGTACCGTTTCCATCCTGCCAGATCACGTTTTCCTGAACGGAAAGCGCTATGATAGTGGTTCAGGTAGGCCTCTGTATCCAGTGAGCTCCAGTCCTGCTTCCACTGATTCAGGAGAGATTTTACCGAATTCAACAGTGCGCTCTGCCTCTCCTTCTGGTCAAAGACAAAATTCTCACCAACAATGACCCAGCTCTGCTTCAGATATACATGCTCTGCCATTGCCAGAAGGCGGTCATTCGGCAGTGCAAAGCAGCCACGGGTATCCTGCGGTGGGCGTCTGCCAACACCAACCGGATAGCCATGCATCCAGATACCATGGCCGTTCTTATGGTGCAGTCGATCCAGTTCATTGGGATAGTCGATCGGAAATGCGACAGGTCCGTAACGGGCCTCCAGCTTGTGATCATCCAACCGCTTTACAAAACGATAGATACCGTTAGGTGTTCGGGCATCTCCACGTTTCTGTTTGTCACCACCTTTTGCACCGGTGACAATATACTCATCCGCAACACGTTCAAATTCACCGCTGCTGTTACGCTCGTAAACAAACATTCGTGAACGAGCCTTATCCACCAGGAAGACACTCTTAATGTCCGCACCCAGCTGCAACAGATGCAACGGACTGCCATAGATGCCATCAAGCTGATCAATAAAGGCATTCAAGCGGACATTGGCCTCCCCGAGGCCGGGCGAAAGGTCTGCATTTTCAAGGCTCTCTTTCTCATCCTGCAACCCGCGCGCATAGGTTCCGGCCCTTGCAACCGCCAGAACTGCAGACTGCCTGTGCGCCTCAGCCTCCAGCAGTGCAATCAGAGGGTCGTTGCCTGACTCCTCATGCTTCAGATAGCCCAGTGCCCGCTCGGGGGACCCCCCCTTTAGTGCCAGGGTCGCTTTTAGAACCCGCTGCTCCGATGCAGGAAGTGCTTTAACAGCATCCGACTCCCCGGAGTCCAGTGCCATCAGGGCTCGCTGATCCACTGGCAATGGCCCCTCTTCAGCAATAACTGCGGTCGAGCCAGTCAAAAACAGTAGGGCTCCAATAAAATAACCGATCATAAAACAGAAACCTCGCTGACAATTTTCCATTCACTATTATACAATTTCATCTCCAATCGCTTAAAATCGTCGCCATTATAGCTGTTTGAACGGAATTTTTGAAAAAAATCTATGCTCGCCCTCTTTTCCGACAGATCAACAGTTATTTTCAGATCACTTAATTCAACATGAAGATAGCTCTTTGAACTGACTACACGCTGTTTGTACTGCTTCCACAGATCGATAGATGCAAAACGCTCCGGCATCTGAAAATCGGAGGCATACATTGAAAAATAGAGGTCAAGGTTCTGTTCAGACCACGCCTTTCTCCACACTTCAACAGCTTCCCGAATTGTCTCTTCCACCACTTTTTTCGCTACTGGAGGATGAACTGCTGTTTCCTGCTCCCTTTTGGCTTTGGCAACAACTATCTCCTCTTTCAGAGGCTCCGCTTTAACCGCCGGGATTGCTGCCAGCATACGCCTCTCTGCAAGATCAGGTGAAACCTGTGGGTCACGCACCTTGAGCAGGCGCATGTAGCGTTCCTCCAGCAGCTGATTGGGAACTCTGTTCAATGCACTCCGGTAATTTTCAAGTGCCAGCTTCAGATGAAGGTCAGCCAGGTTCTCTTCAGCAATCGCATCACCGGGCTTCTTGATCAGCGATCTCTCCAGCTCATTGATGGCCGCCCGATAGTCCCCCAGCTCATTATAAATGACGGCAAGATTATAATGTGGTTCCGCCAGTTGTGGATTAATCTCAACAACGCGTCGAAACGACTCCATGGCCTGATGAAACC
>WSZY01000242.1 GCA_013139875.1 Mariprofundaceae bacterium
ACCATCGTCATCGTCACGATCATGCTTTTTCTTGTCATAATCTCTCTTCTCATATTTGGATGACTTGTGGTCATCACGATCATGTTTGTCTGAATCTGCCATTGCAGGTGTCATGCTTACACCGAACACAAATACCAGTGCCATCAGTTTAAGTAGTAAATTACGGATCATCTCAATTCTCCTCTGAAACTGTATAGTACAACAGCGATATTATTTGAAGCAAGCAAACAGAACAGGTGAAAAAATTCCGCCTACGGTTGTATTCTCAAATATTGATGCTAAAACACTGTAATGAACTATCGTTTACTGGCCAATAGTGGCATTAAAGTCAGTCAAATTTGTCTCGGAACCATGACCTGGGGCAATCAGAACAGCCAGAGCGAGGCCTTTGAACAGCTCGACTATGCACTGGATCAAGGGATAAATTTTGTTGATACGGCAGAGCTCTACGCCATTCCACCTGAACCTTCAACCTATGGTGCCACTGAAACCATTATCGGCAACTGGTTAAAACAAACCGAAAAGCGGAATGATATCATTCTTGCCAGCAAAGTGTGTGGACCCACTGCCTGGTGTCATCATATCAGGAAGGGTGAAGCCAGGCTTGATCGTAAAAATATCTTTAGCGCGGTTGAAGGGAGTCTGCAACGGCTACAAACGGATTATCTCGACCTCTATCAGGTTCACTGGCCTGAGCGAAAAACAAACTATTTTGGCAAGCTGGGTTATGAAGAGAATGGTGGTGACTATAATACCCCCATTGAAGAGACGCTTGCAGCACTGGGAGACCTGGTTAAAGAGGGGAAGATCCGACACATCGGTATCTCCAATGAAACCCCCTGGGGAGTGACTCAATACCTGAATAGTGCAAGAGAGCAGCATCTGCCTCGGATCCTGTCCATTCAGAACCCCTACAACCTGCTTAATCGTAGTTTTGAAGTCGGTCTCGCAGAGATTTCTCATCGTGAAAAGGTAGGTCTGCTGGCCTACTCACCCCTGGGATTTGGTACGCTTTCAGGAAAATATCTTGGCGGACAACATCCTGAAAAAGGGAGAATTACTCTATTTCCTCATTATCAACGCTACTCAACAGCGCAGGGTAGCAAAGCCATAAAAGCCTATGTTGCTTTAGCCCGTGAGCATGGCCTTGATCCTGCACAGATGGCATTAAGCTTTGTCCATTCACGACCATTTGTAACATCAACCATCATTGGTGCAACCACGATGGAACAGCTTCACTGTAATATTGCCAGTGTAGATGTCGACCTATCCGGGGAAGTGACTCAGGCTATTCATGACATTCATCAAACATTCCCCAACCCTTGCCCGTAGCCGGTATCAAGCCATAATGCACATCATGTTTCTGTCCGCAATAAACCACAGACACAGCGTGGTGCCATCCATGATGTTGCTGGCACTGCTATTTCTATCCGGCTGTGCAACTGTAGAGAACAATCACGACCCTATTGAAGGCCTGAACCGCGCGATGGACGGCTACAACGAAATTCTGGATCGGGCTACCCTGAAGCCTCTTGCTAGAGGCTATGTGGCAGTAGGTGATCCAATGATACGCAAAGGCATCTCAAACTTTTTTGATAACGCTGCCTACCCGAACACCATTATAAATGACTTTCTGCAGGGTAAGGACAAACAGGGTGTCGAAGATCTTTTTCGCCTCCTGTTTAACTCTACCATTGGCCTGCTTGGCCTGATTGATGTTGCCACCTCACTGGGGCTTGAAAAAAACAACGAAGATTTGGGACAAACGCTGGGTGTATGGGGCTTTTCACAGGGCGCATATATTGTTTACCCACTTTTTGGTCCCAACTCTGTTCGCGATACTCCAACTCTGCTTTCAGAGCCGTTTCTGGGTGGGCTGTTCTGGGTTTCACTGGTTTTAGGAGCAGAGGTTACCGTTCCACTCACTATACTTAGCTACATCGACCAAAGGTCGCGCCTGCTTGATGCCTCAGATTTGCGTGATGAGCTGGCACTGGACCCCTACATATTCACCCGCGAAGCATGGCGTCAGAACCGTGAATACCTGGTTCATGATGGAAACCCGCCGACCAAAGAGTTAGTTAATGGTGAGGATGATTGGGAAGAAGAGGATGATGATGACTGGGAAGATGAGCCTGCCGCTGAGGAACAGTAGACTGCTCTTCAAACCGAAGGGCTTTACGCTTTCGTTATTTTAGAGCTGGCTGGATCGATGACGCAATAGATGGTCGGCCAGCACAAGAGCCAGCATCGCTTCAGCAATCGGAACCGCACGGATGCCAACACAGGGGTCATGTCGGCCTTTAGTGATAATTTCCGTTTCATTGCCATGAATATCTACAGTAGGACGCGCCTTCAGGATAGATGATGTCGGCTTCAGTGCCATGCGCGCACGAATCGTATCACCATTGGAAATACCGCCCAGAACGCCGCCTGCATGATTGCTGGCAAAGCCCTCTTTTCGCATAGAGTCGCCAAATTCGGAACCCTTTGCCTCGACACAGGCAAAACCATCTCCAACTTCAATACCCTTAACCGCAGGAATCGACATCATGGCCTTGGCAATATCGGCATCCAGCCGGTCAAATACCGGCTCACCAAGCCCCGGAATCATGCCATGTGCTTCAACCGTAACGCTGGCACCAATGGAGTCTCCCTCTTTACGCAGCGCATCCATAAAAGTAGCCATCTCTTTGGCTGCAACTGCATCGGGGCAGAAAAATGGATTGTTACCGATCTCATCCGGATCAAAGCGGGAACTATCAACTCGAACCGGGCCGATCTGATCTACCCAGCCACGAATAGTGATGCCAAAAGAGGCAAGCATCTTTCTTGCCACAGCACCTGCTGCAACACGCACAGCAGTCTCTCTTGCCGAAGAGCGCCCGCCACCCCGGTAATCACGAATTCCGTACTTCTCAAAATAGGTCATATCTGCATGGCCCGGACGGAATTTATCTTTGATTTCTGAATAGTCCCTGCTGCGCTGATCGGTGTTGCGAATCAGAAGCCCAATCGGACAACCTGTCGTTTTACCCTCAAAAACACCGGAGAGAATTTCAACCGTGTCATCTTCTTTTCTCTGGGTGGTGTATTTGGACTGGCCGGGCTTTCGACGATCCAGGTCGGGCTGGATATCTGATTCGTTCAGTTCGATACCGGCAGGAGACCCCTCCACAATAGCCACAAGGGCTGCGCCATGGGATTCCCCCGCTGTTGTAACCCGGAAAATCTGGCCGAAAGATGAGCCGGACACAGCCTATTCTATCCCCGGATCGCCGGCACCGACATGGAAGCCGCTATCAACGTAATGCACTTCACCTGAAACACCCGACGCCAGATCGGAGAGAAGGTAAGCTGTTGTATTGCCCACCTCATCCTGTGAAACATTACGGCCAAGCATGGAGCCACGCGCGCTCTTCTCCATCAGCTTGCGGAAATCTCCCACTGCAGATGCAGCAAGTGTTCTGATCGGACCCGCTGACACCGCATTCACACGGATACCGTCTGTGCCGAGATCTGCTGCCAGATAACGTGTTGATGCCTCAAGTGCTGCCTTGGAAACACCCATCATGCCGTAGCCCGGTACAGCCCGAACCGCGCCGAGATAGGTCATGGTTACCATGCTGCCACCCTCACTCATCAGCCTGGCTGCACGTTGTGCACAGGCGACAAATGAATAGGCTGAAATATCCAGTGCCAATTGAAAGTCTTCCCGACTTACATTTGAGAAGCGGTCTCTCAATGAGTCCTTGTTCGCAAATGCAATGGAATGAACCATAAAATCAAGCTTGCCCCACTGCTGCTCAACTTTTTCAAAGAAATCATCCATCTGGGCATCATCGCCCACATCAAGCGGTTCAATAAATGTCGCATCCACAGACTCGGCCAGCGGGCGAACCCGTTTCTCCAGCATCTCTCCAAGATAATTAAAACCGAGCTCGGCACCTTCACGCTTGCATGCCTGTGTTACACCCCAGGCGATGGATTTATCATTTGCTATACCAAGGATCAGGCCTTTTTTTCCTTCAAGAATACCCACAGGAATCCCCCCATAAGAGATAATTAACGATAGTTTTGCGGAATCTAACAGCGATTTTTAGAAAGCGCACGCAGATGGCGCCTTATCTCCCTGCGACTCCATGAACCTCCACTGCCATAGAGCTGTCGCTCCCAGGCAGCCACAAAAGTATGCCACGCTGCTCTGCCTACACCATCAGGGGTCGGAACAGCACGTAGCGGCTGGTGAAGAAGGCGTGTCACACCACGTCTATCCAGCCAGCGATCCAGCACCGGCCACTCTCTGCGCCGGAATAGTCCTCTCTGCAACTTTTGCCGAAGAAAGAACCATACGATCGCAGGCAGAAGCAGCAGAACCAGAGTAGAAACCAGATAACGCTTGAGCAACACAACCATCTTTTGAAACAGCTCCCCCCTATCGGAATCCTGAAATTCAAGAACGTACCGATACCAGGTTAGTTTGACCGACTCCCACACCTCATCAATTGCGGGGAAATAAACCCCCGTTAACTGCCAGCGGGATGACGGTGTTGAATCATAACGCTGCCAGCTTCCATCAACCCAGGCTTCCACCCAGCTATGGGCATGCTGCTGACGAATCAGGTAGAAGCCGCCAACCTCATTCCACTCACCACCAAAATAACCATTCACAACCCTTGCCGGAACCTCCTGTGACCGAAGCGAAAGAGCCAGCAGTGTCGCGTAGAGTTCACAATGCCCCCGCCTGTTATTTAAAAAAGATTCCACAGGCCTGTCTGCATCAATAGCTGCATTCAGGTCATAGCTCCACCCCTGCATCTCATCGACCAGCATCTGCGCCATCTGCCGGGGAGAGGATGAGCCCGATACAGTCACCCCTGCCCACCCGGCAATAGCATCAGGAATGCGCGACATCTCCATCTCTGCAGCTGTTGGTGGTGCCATATCAGGCAACAGACGTCGCCGTGCTTCCACTTCCAGTAACATCCGGATTCGCCTCGCCGGCGCACGCACAAAACGAAGGCTTCCTGCCGCATCCATCTTCATCGCCTCAGAAACCCTTACAACTCCCAGAGCACCTTCCGGAAGCATGATGTAGG
>WSZY01000215.1 GCA_013139875.1 Mariprofundaceae bacterium
GTTGGGTCGATTGGAGAAATGAGCAAGTACCGTAAGCTGGGACATATTCAGTCCCATCGGATCAAGCATCCGGTTGATTAGCATCGACAGGTTTTGCTGGGCGCTATGAATGCCCTGAATGACCAGGCCCAGATTGCGGGAGCGACTACTCATTGATCTCTCACCTCACGGATATGGAAAGCCTAGATTAACATTCTTTGGAATACAATTATATTCTATAGAATATATATACATTCTTTAGAATGTTTATATATTCCTAGGAATTATTATTCTCCCTCTTCCTTGATGTTTAAAGGTTTCACATCTATTTTACTGCTATGTCTGAACAGGTTGCCACCCCTTCTGAAATCATCACCTTCTGGTTCGAGACCCTCGAACCTGCCCAGTGGTGGAAAAAAGATTTGGCGTTGGACCGGGAAATCAAGGCCCGTTTTGGTGCAGCCCACAGGGCTGCAATGCTGGGAGAACTTGAGCTCTGGCGGGAAACAGCAGATGGCCGGCTGGCTGAAATCATCGTGCTGGATCAGTTCTCCCGCAACATCTATCGCGACAGGCCGCTCGCCTTTGCCTGTGACGTAACTGCGCTGGTATTAGCGCAGGAGGCGGTCCGTACCGGGGCCGATCAACAGGTCGATTTTGAAAAGCGCTCTTTTTTCTACATGCCCTATATGCACAGTGAGTCATCAAAAGTTCACGAAACGGCGGTAGAGTTGTTCGGCCAACCGGGTGCCGAGTTTAACTATGAGTTTGAATTGAAGCATAAAGCAATTATTGATCGCTTTGGCCGCTATCCACATCGCAATGCCACTCTCGGCCGTGAATCAACGCCCGAGGAGATTGAATTTCTCAAACAGCCCGACTCATCTTTTTAAAAATAGTAAGCGTCTGCTTTCGGCTAAAAGCGGACATTCGAAATAGCAATAAAATGGTCTAATTCTTACCCGGCAATCATGCCAACGATCAGCAGTGCAACGATATTGACGATCTTAATCATCGGATTCACTGCAGGGCCCGCCGTATCCTTGTAAGGATCGCCGACGGTATCGCCGGTAATTGCCGCCTTGTGTGCTTCAGAGCCTTTGCCACCGTTGTGACCGTCTTCAATGTATTTCTTGGCATTATCCCATGCTCCGCCACCGATGGTCATGGAGATGGCCACAAAGATTCCGGTGATGATGCTGCCAACCAGCATGCCTCCGAGCGCTATAGGGCCTAAGAAGAAACCTACGGCAACAGGCACAACAACCGGAAGAAGTGAAGGGACAATCATCTCTTTCAGCGCCGATTTGGTAAGGATATCAACAGCCTGCGAATAGTCCGGGCACGCCGTCTTCTCCATAATACCCGGAATCTCCCGAAACTGTCTGCGCACCTCGTGAACAATACTCTGTGCCGCACGCCCAACCGACTCGATCGTCAGGGCGCTGAACAGGTATGGCAGCATGCCGCCGATAAAGAGGCCAATAATAACCTCATGATCAGAGAGATCGAAACGCACCTCGCCGATATATCTCGACAGCTGGTGTGTATAGTCCTGGAACAGTACCAGCGCCGCCAGGCCAGCCGAACCGATGGCATAACCCTTGGTTACGGCCTTGGTGGTATTACCCACCGCGTCCAGCGGATCAGTAACCGCACGAATCTCTTCCGGAAGCTCTGCCATCTCGGCAATGCCTCCGGCGTTATCAGTAATCGGTCCGTAAGCATCCAGAGCCACGATAATGCCGGCCATCGAAAGCATGGCGGTTGCTGCAATCGCAATGCCGTATAGCCCTGCAAAGGCATGGGCTGCATAAATACCCAGGCAGACCACCAGCACCGGTACTGCCGTCGCCTTCATCGACAAGCCCAGGCCCGCAATCACATTGGTTCCATGCCCTGTTTCAGAGGCTTTCGCAATATTATGCACCGGTGAAAACAGCCGACTGGTATAATATTCGGTGATAACAACAAGGCCTGCCGTCAAAACAAGGCCTACTAGAGCCGAGCTATAAATAGCCGATGTAGAATACATCGCATTTCCACTCATCAGCCAGAGGGTAACAGGATAAAATAGAATCGCAGAGATCACGCCTGAAGCGATCAGGCCACGATAGAGAGCCTTCATCACCCTCAGATCTTCCCCGATTTTTACAAAGCGCATACCAATAACCGTAGCCACGATGCCCGCTCCCCCGAGCGCCAGTGGATAGACCAATGCATTGCCAAAAGTTGAAAAGGTGAGTGCTGCCAACAATATCGTGGCAATCATGGTGACGGCATAGGTCTCGAATAGATCTGCTGCCATGCCCGCACAGTCACCGACGTTATCGCCGACATTATCTGCAATCACGGCAGGGTTGCGCGGATCATCCTCAGGAATACCCGCCTCCACCTTACCGACCAGATCGGCTCCCACGTCAGCACCCTTGGTGAAGATGCCACCACCGACGCGGGCAAACACGGAGATCAGCGATGCTCCGAAGGCAACACCGATAAGCGGCTGCAGCAGGTGCGACTGGTCGCCGCCATTAAATAGAAGCAGCGCAATAAAAAAGAGAACTACGCCGATCAGGCCGAGCCCAACGACCATCAGGCCCGTCACAGCTCCACCACGGAACGCAACCTGCAGTGCTGCATTACGCCCCCTTCTGGCTGCTGCGGCTGTTCGGACATTGGCTTTAACCGAAATATGCATGCCGATAAAGCCAGCCGCTGCGGAGAGCAAAGCACCAACCACAAAGCCGGCTGCGGTGCCAAGGCCGATAGACCAGGCCAACAGCAGCGTGAACACCACACCGACCATCAGAATTGTCCGGTACTGTCTTCTCAAGTAGGCACGCGCACCAATCTCAATCGTTCCAGCGATCTCCTGCATACGCTCGTTTCCCGCATCCTGCCTCTCAACCCATTCGATCGATTTCCAGGCATAGATAACCGCACCAACACCACATGCAGTGATGATGGCCAAAGCCAGTACAGATATATTTTCCATGGTGAAGGTCTCCTTGATCGCAACAGAATTATAGGCCTGTGCCTGAGCTTTCTCAAGCATATAACAGATCTTTTAATTCAGAATTTCATCCCTGGGTTTCAACACCTTCACGGCTATAGGTTCCGTGGATTAACAAGCCATCTCAAATATTCCCACAATTCATAACTCTACTTACCTGAACCACCATGTTACCTTGCCGCCCTTTCATCATGTGAGGTGCTGTTATGGTTGTAGTTCGCTGGATTCTTGGACGGCTGATCCTACTGCTGAATTTTGTTTTTTCCCCCAGAACTGTCAGGCGGTCGGCCGAGCAGCAGACAGCCGTTGACAGAGAGACGGCCCGGCTCTCACTCTATCAATATCTTGCCTGTCCGTTTTGCGTGAAAGTTCGCCGCTCAATGAAACGCCATGCGCTCAACATTGAAACCCGTGATGCCAAGCGCCACGATCAGTTTCGTGAAGAGCTTGTTCAGGGTGGTGGCAAGCTGAAGGTTCCTTGCCTTAGAATCGAAGAGGGTGGTGGCGGCGTTCGCTGGATGTATGAGTCATCAGATATCATCAGTTATCTGGAACAGAGCTTTGCTCCGGCCAAAAGATAAAACAGAGCATCCGGCGATAGCCCCCCGAACCCTCCGCTGGGCTGAAGGGTCAGGCCTTTCGCGCTATTGGCATGCCCCGTTTAACCCTGAGGTGCTCCTTGTTTTGAGCAAGCATTTTCAGGGAGCTTTCAATATATTGTCTGGAGTTGATTTCATCGGCAGCATATTGCTGAAGAAGCGCCAGCCATTGCTCATGAATCTGGCAGTGCCCGGAAACACCGGGCTCAGACAGGGGACAGTCCAGGCATCTATGGCTGGAAACCTCGTTGGTTAGACTCTCCTTCTCCCACATTTTCCGGTACTGATCCGCATGCATTGCGATCCACTCAATGGCTCGTGATTCCTGCTCTTCCGGAGGGTACTTCTCAAGATGCTCCTGTATGGCGCTCAGTTGCTTTTGGATAAATTCCTGATCAGAAAAGGCAATAGCCTGATTATGGCCGGCAAAACGCAGGATCAGAGTAAGCATGGAATCATTTATTGTGTACATAACAATCCTATCCTGATATTTCCTGATGGCCCGTCAATTGCTCATGTACAAGCGCTAAGTGCTTTTCCATACAACCCTGCGACCGACAATATCAAATCCTTCATTGGCCATGCGGGCAAGGGTGGCCGGATAGAGCCTGTGCTCTTCCACCTGAATTCGGGCATGCAGTGAATCACGGGTGTCGCCGTCCAGCACAGGCACAACGCTTTGCGCCAGAATAGGGCCCCCATCAAGCACTTCATCCCCCAGATGAACCGTGCAACCGGAAACCTTCACGCCATATTCGAGCGCATCCTCAACCGCTTTTGCCCCGACAAAGGATGGCAGCAGCGATGGGTGAATGTTGATAATGCGTCCACGAAAACGGCTGACAAATGAGGATGAGAGAATCCGCATGTAACCGGCCAGAACAATCCACTGGCAACCGTGCCTGTCCAGCAGCTCAGCACACTCAGCATCAAACTGTTCGCGTCCTGCAAAGTTTTCAGGGTCAACATACACCACATGGGGCACACCGGCGTTACGGGCGATGCTAAGGGCCTCTGCATCGCCTTTGTCAGAGATCACCAGCTTCACATCAACCGGGCATTCGCCTCTGGCAACCGATTCAAGAATGACTTTGAGATTGGTCCCTCGTCCGGAGACCATCACTGCAACTGTTTTAGCGTTCATTGTTTTCTAAGGGCTTATCAACCGATCAGGGTAACCGGCTCACCACTGCGCTTGTGGATCTTACCGATATGATAAACGGTTTCGCCCGCATTTTTCAGAATGGCCTTGGCCTTCTCCGCTTCGCTCTCAGGCAGAATCACGGCGAATCCAATTCCCATATTAAAGGTGCGGTAACGCTCGTTACGTTCCACATTAGCAAAAGAGAGCAGATATTCAAAAGCGGGAGGAACAGGCCATGAACTGATATCCACAGTAACAGCCAGATCTTCGGAAACGATCCGTTCCATATTATCAAACATACCACCGCCGGTGATATGCGAGAATCCGTGAACCGTAATATCACTTTTCATCAGTGCATTGACTGCAGGAACATAGAGGCGGGTAGGGGACAGAACGCCCTCAACCGCCTTGCGGCCATCAGAGAGAAGATCATTTTCAAGATCAGCACTGCCCAGCTCAATCAGCTTGCGAACCATGGAGAAACCATTGGAGTGCGGGCCGCTGGATGCCAGCCCCAGAATCACATCACCATCACTGATTT
>WSZY01000008.1 GCA_013139875.1 Mariprofundaceae bacterium
CAGATGGCCAGACCCAACCCTGCACCACCACCTTCACTCCGGGCTCTGGCTTCATCAGCACGATAGAAGCGGTCAAAAAGGCGTGCCAGATGCTCTTCAGAGATGCCCGGGCCCTCATCCTGAATCCGGATAACAGCAGTGTCATGTTCCGCATGAGCGGAGAGGGATACGGTAGAGTGCTCCGGTGCATATTTGAAGGCGTTATTAAGCAGGTTGAAGATAACCCGTTCGATATGTCCACCATCCCCCATTACTTCGAGATTATCCTGAACATCCATACTCAGATTGATATAGTTTTCAGCAAAGAGAATCAGGTGATGCTGTGCCACCTCCTGCAGCAGTAGAGAGAGATCGACCGGCTCCTGAGCCAGTTCCAGCAGCCCCGCGTCGGCACTTGCCAGTGTAAGCAGGTCATTTACGATGCGCTGCATTCGCTCGATAATATCCAGATGCTGCTTCAGCAGGTGTTTGTATTCCTCTTCACTGCGCGGGTGTCTTAGCGCAACCTCAACTTCTCCTTTGAGGATGGTGAGCGGAATACGCAGTTCATGTGAGGCATCTGCAGTAAAGCGTTTTTGAGCCATAAAGCTGGATTCAAGATCTGCAAACATTTTGTTCAGTGCCTTCACCAGAACATGGATCTCTTTATCCTGAACGTCGGATTGCAGGCGACGACTCAGATCACCTGCTGCAACGGCGCGAGCTGTTGAGGTGATCTCATTGATTGGTTTTAAGGCTCTGCGGGCCATGATATAGCCAGCCACGCTACTGACCAGCATCGAGAACAGCCCGAGCATACCCCCCAATAGATATAACCACTTAAAGAAGCCCTGGATCTCACTGGTGCTGCGTCCGAGAAGAATAACGGCAACAACATGTCCGGCCCGGTGAACGGGCATGGCAACGACACGGATATTATCCTTGTTCAGCAGTGAGCGGGTTGAAACAAAGATGGTGGATTCACCTTTCATAGCGCTACCGAGAGCCTTGCTGATTTCATTACCACCCTTACCGATCAGGGTGTCATCGCTGGCAAACTGGACAATACCGTTGGCGGCGACCAGTTGTACGGAGCCATGAAAATTTTTGGAGAATTCATTCAGGTGGAAGGACCAGTAGTGAAAGCTGGAGCGCTCCAGTTTTTCAACCACGCTCTGTGCCTGTCCATACAGGCGCTCATCCACTTCGTCATAAACCTGTTTGGAGAGAATGAAGTAGATCAGGATGCCGAGAATGATCAGAATAGCGAGCTCCACCACGATATAAAGCATGGCCAGACGTCCACGGAATGTGTGAAAAACATTCGAGTGGATTCGGTTCAGTATGGAATTCGGGTTAAATGGAGACAGAAACGTATCCGGCAGCAGACTCAGGAGAGTGGGGCATTATCGCTTAGAATATAACCCTGCCCGCGCAGCGTATGAATCAGCGCGGGTTCGAAGCCTTTATCGATTTTTGTTCGCAGATGGCTGACATAGACATCAATAACATTGCTTTCCGGATCAAAATTCATATCCCAGACATGCTCGCCGATCAAGGTGCGTGACAGCACTTTTTTTGGGTTGCGAAGAAGATACTCAAGCAGTGCATACTCTTTAGTGGTTAATCGAATCGCCTGACCCGATCGGGTCACCTGCCGGCTCATCGGATCAAGTTCAAGGTCTGCAATTTTCAGTGTTGGTGTTTTGGTCTCTGACTGGCGACGCAGCAGTGCACGAACGCGGGCCAGCAGCTCTTCAAAGGCAAAAGGTTTGGCCAGATAATCATCTGCACCTGCATCCAGGCCTCTCACCTTATCTTCGACACTGTCGCGGGCGGTCAGCATCAGAACCGGGGTGATGATCCCGTGTTCACGGATCTCTTTGCAGACCTGCAGGCCATTCTTCTTTGGCAACATCAGGTCGAGGATGATCAGGTCATAATCATTTACTTCGGCCAGGAATCCCCCATCTTCACCATCAGGTGAGACATCAACGGCATGCCCCTCCTCCTTCAATCCTTTCTGGATAAACTGGGCAACGCGCTCTTCATCTTCAACGACCAGAATCTTCATGTGCCCAGTGTAGCAGCAAGATATCTGTTTCGTGAAGTAGTGTTGCATCTTTTATATACTCTTCTCTGCAAGTAGAATCATGCAGGGGGTGTGATATGCACTATAAATTGTTGGAGAAGAAGCCTCTATACAGGGGGTTCTTTAAGCTGGACGCCTATTCAGTCGACCATGAATGCTATGAAGGGGGCAATCAGACGATTGTTCGTGAGCATCTGGAGCGGGGGGATGCCGCTGCCGTACTTCTTTATGATCAGACCCTGGATGAGGTGCTGTTGATTGAGCAGTTTCGAATCGGCCCGGCCGTGCGGGATGATGAGGCGTGGCTGGTTGAGATTGTGGCCGGCATGATCGATCCGGGGGAAGAGCCGGAGGAGGCCGTTCGACGGGAGGCGGTGGAAGAGGCCGGGTTTGAACCGTTTGAACTTCATCACCTGGGCAGGTACTACTCGACACCAGGTGGATCATCCGAGTGTATAGATCTTTATCTGGGACTTGTTGATCGAAACAGGCCTGTTGGTGATGGTGGCGGCATGAAACATGAGCATGAAGATATCCGCCCCTTCTGGATCAGCAGGGAGCAGGCCCTGGCGTGGCTGATGAACGGCAAGATCAATTCCGGAGCTCCCATGCTTGCGCTGCTTCTCGCTTTTGGTACGAAAGGAAAAATTTCAGAAATTTAAGGATGCTTTGATAAAGTCGAAGCATCCATGTGGCCCACGGATGGGCGGTCTGGTGAAAAGAGACTCTCCAATGTGTTATGCAGTAATTTCAGTAACAGAGGTTTCAAAGGGCGGGTAACGGAAGGGCTTCTCAAGAACCCGCAGCTTCATCTCAGGCAGTTTCTGCTTCAGCTCTTTCGGAAACCCTGTGACGAACAGGATTCGCCTCAACAGTTCCGGGTGTCTTTTGGAGATACCGGTATAGATCTCATCACCGGATAGTTTCGGCAGACGCACATCAAGAAGAATCAGGTCGTAGGCCAAGCCGTTTTCACTCATTTCAACCAGGGCCTGTACCG
>WSZY01000212.1 GCA_013139875.1 Mariprofundaceae bacterium
TGCCTCAAAAACACTTGGATAAGATTGAGGAGTTTTTGAAAAATAACCCAGATAAGGCAGCCAATTCAAAACAATTTGAAGCGTTTCTTCACGACTATGAGTTGTTTGGAAAAGATGCTTTCAAATAACAATCGGCTTGGATCAAATAAACCACATACACATCCCTGAATGACCGCTTTTGGCCGCAAGCGGACGTTCGTTAATCAGCGACACGGTTGCTTCATAATACAAAAACAGTGATGTTCTTTTTATCAGACAATCAACTTTCTAAGCCACTCGTGAACCTCAATTAATGAATTAAAACAGATAGATGCGCCGCTATCTTCAAGCTCTTTTTTGGAAAAAGAGTCAACAATTCCAGCAGTCAACACGCCTGCACGGCTGCCTGCTTTCATGTCAGCTGTTCCATCCCCAATCATGATGGAGTCGCCTGGACTCAGCGCCAGTGTTTCACATGCCATCAGCACCGGTTCAGGGCTTGGCTTCTCCGCTCGCCCGTCAATTTTACCCACAATCGTCTGGAAATAGTCCTGCCAGCCAAGCAGCTCGATTTGAGCTTCCGCACGGTATTGTCCTTTACTGGTGACAATGGCTGTTGGAACAGCCTTACTCCGGAGCCAGGAGAGCAACGACTCTGCACCCTCAATGGCTCTGATCTGTTTCAGGTAGTCGGCATCGTGAAGCTCCAGAAATCTGGCGGTAGCTCTCTCTTTGTGTTCACCAAAGAGTGATGTCATGCCGCAATCACCCCGGCCGGTATGACGCTTGATCTCCTTCGGAGTCATGGTCGCCATCCCGTATTCTTCCAATGTACGGTTAAGCGCATTGATGATAGGCGGGAAGGCATCAACCAGCGTGCCATCCATATCAAGCAGCACGCCTTTGATATGCGGCTTTTGAGTCATACGCCTCTCAGTGCCTCAAGTTCATTGATAATCAACGCCCTTAACTGCTTGCAAACAGGGCCTGGCTTACCACTGCCAACGGGTGCTCCATCAATCCTGCAGAGAGGCAGGCAGGCGTTGGTTGTGCTACTCATCATGCACTCGGTCAGCCCGCTTTCGGTCAGTTTCCATGGGCGCTCTTCAACCTTAATGCCCGTTCTTTCAGCGATACGGATGATCATCCTGCGCATGATGCCGCCCAGAATCCGGTGATCCAGCGGATGAGTTACAAGTGCACCATTGATTAGGGCAAAGACATTGGTTTAGCAGCCCTCAAGCAGATGCTCTTCACTATCAAGCCAGAAGGTTTCATCCACGCAGTTGGCAGCGGCCTCCTGTTTTCCCATAACGCTGGCCAGTAGTGCGATAGATTTGATATCGCATCTTCCCCAGCGGAAATCTGCCAGCGTGATAGCTGATGCACCCTCTGCAAGCTTCTCATCGGAGGGCATGGGCAGATCCCTGACTGTGATAATGAGTGAAGGGGTCATGGATTCGGATACATGATGTGAGCGGGGAGCAACACCCCGGGTAACCTGAATATAAATCATGGCATTGGTAAAAGGGTTTTTCTTGTAAGCCTGCTGCACCAGTGATTCCAACTCCGATAGTGTAGCGGGGAGGGGAATCCTGATCGCCTGACATGAGCTTTCCAGACGCTGCAGATGCGGCTTTATATCCAGGAAGTTTCCACCAAAGCAGGCAATTACCTCATAGACACCGTCAGCAAATTGAAAACCACGATCTTCAATATGAATCGATGCATCATCAAGTGGCAGAAAGTGGCCGTTGACGTAAGCTGTGAGGCTCTTTTTCACCCTCCGGTTGAAGCCTCTTCGCTGCCGGAGCTCCGCCACCACAGGCGCAGCCTGTCCCACTGGCGTCCAAACCATGATGCCTGCTCAACACTCTGCAGTGCTTCCATCGGGACAGAGATAAGGATCTGTTCATTGCCACCATCACGGACAACAGCTTCGATGGTTCCAATCAGGTCACCCTGTTGAATCGGAGCCTTCAGGGGTGATTCATAGCGCAGCCTGAAAGAGAGTGCACCCTCATTGCCTTTTGGCATGGTGACCCAGATGGGGCTGGATGGCTTTAACCAGACGCTTTCACTGGTGCCTTCAAAGACCTCTACCTGCCTGCGGATATCACGTTCTGCGGGTCGAAGTGTGACAAAATTCCTGAACCCGTGCAGTAGAAGCGTACGGGACTGTTGTTGCCGGGCCCTGTCAGATTCTGCTCCAAAGACAGCAGATATGAGGCGGGTATTATTTCGCTCAGCAGAGGCAACAAGGCAGTAGCCAGCCTCTTTAGTGTGGCCTGTTTTGATACCGTCAGACTCAGGCATACTCCAGAGCAGGCGGTTTCTGTTCCACTGGGTGCGTTTATCAAAAGTGTAGCTCTTTTCACTAACAAGCCCGTATTGATCGGGAAAGTCTCTCCACAGGGCCGCTCCAAGCTTGACCATGTCGAGGGCTGAACTGTGGTGCCCCTCTACAGGGAAACCGGTTGCATTGACAAAATGAGTGTTCGTGAGGCCAAGCTTTTTGGCAGTTTCATTCATACGAATAACAAAAGCCTCTTCCGAGCCTGCCATATGCTCCGCAATGGCAATGCATGCATCATTGCCGGAGAGGGTGGATATGCCATGCAGCACCTGTTTAATGGTTGGCTTCATGCGAGGCTCAAGGAACATGGTGCTGCCACCGATTTTCCATGCCCTGTTACTAACCGGAATATGTTCGCTCGGATCAAGACGGCCAAGTTTGATATCCTGAAAAGCCAGGTAGAGGGTCATAATCTTTGTGAGGCTGGCAGGAGCAAGCTGAATGTTCTCATTGTGCATGCTCAACACCTGGCCTGAACGGGCATCAATCAGTGCCCAGGCCTTTGCCTCAACGGCGGGGGACTGGGGCCAGTTAACGGCGGATGCCGTCAAAGGAATCAACATCATGAGGGAGAAGATTATCTGTTGAAGCCCTGCTTTCATTACCATTGCCAATTCTCCTCCGGTTCTACGGTCCATCTCATCTCCTGCCTCTGGTTCTTACCCAACGCAGGGGGTTTAATATGTAGTTTCTCCGCATGCAGCATCAGTCGCCGGTGTTTTTTACCACCATAACGGCTATCACCAAGAATGGGGCATCCTAAGTATGAAAGATGGATTCGCAATTGATGAGTTCGTCCTGTATGTGGAATGAGGCGAATCAATGCCTTTCCTGAGCGCCGCTCGATCACTTCCGCCTCGCTGTCGCAGGCCCTGCCGGTTTTATCAACACGGTAACAACCCCGGCTGTCCCTGCGCTTTCCGATCGGCTGTGTGATCCGCTGTTTCTCCCACTCAGGAGCCGGATCAACAACAGCAAGGTATGATTTATTAACGTGGCTGTGCCAAAGCTTCTGCAGTTGATCAAGCTTCCCGGAATCAGAACAGAACAGCATCAGCCCTGACGTATCGCGATCAAGCCGGTGAACCGGGCGCAGGTCAACACCATCTTTGGATGAAAGTTTCAGATGCCGGGTCAGCTCATCAGGCAGGGTGCCCTGGCTGCGGTGCAGTGCTTCCTGGGCATACTGACCACTCCGCTTATGGATCAGATAGAAGGGGGGACTTTTCCATATCAACTGCTCTTCTGAAAAAGGAACGAGCCTCTCATCATCAAGTATGACAATGCGCACCGTTTCACCGCTATGCACTATTTGCCCGATATTTCTACAACGTTTTCTATTGATATAGACACCGCCTTCATGAATAGCTCGACGAATGCGCTGTTTTGAAACCGGAAGGTTGCCGATCATAAACTGATCAAGGCGAGACTCTTCCAGTTGTGCGGGGACAGTGAGAGAATGGTCCTGAAAATTGCCCATCAGGATGAGGCATGGTTCAGGGCTGAGAGAACCTCATCATGGCTTTCGCATATTGTCATCAATTCAAACCCGTGATCAACAGACATCACCAGACTATTGTGGAGTTGATCGTGAATTTTCTTCCACATTTCTCCGTAGAGAATCAACGGTCTGGGTTCAAGTACATTGATAGCCAGAAGATCCCAGCTCATAGCCAGCTCTGCCAGTGTTCCGAGTCCACCCGGAAGCACCAGATAGGCATCGGCTGCTTCGATCATCACCTGCATGCGCTCAAAGAAATCCTTCGCCCTGATCTCTTCACTCAGTGTGTTATCGGGAGGTGTGGGAAAGCGTTCCAGAGTAATGCCGCGAACATGGCCGCCGCCCTGTCGTATACCCTGTGAAAATGCAGCCATCATCCCCTGATGACCACCCGTCAAGCCATCCCAGCCGGCCCCGGCCAGCCTGGAGGAGAGCTGCTGAACATCTCTGAATATCGGCTCATCAGGTGTGATTCTGGATGATCCGAAAGCGGTGATACGCCTGCGTTTAGAGTTCACGATGGTTCACTTCCGGCTATTCAATTACAACAATGGCATTGCTATGACCACGATCCTGAATCGATAGCACAACATCCTCTATCTTCTCCACATCAGTGAACGGACCGAGCCTGACCCTGAATATGCCCGAATAGCCGCCATCTTTTTTATAAATTCGTACAGAGGGATACTCATGCTTAAGTGACTCTTCCAGCTGTCTGGCATTGCTGTGTGAAGAGAAGGCTCCCAGCTGGATGTACATCGCCCCCGGCCTGGCTCTGGAGGTTGCGGTTGTCACTTTGGGTTGTGGCAATCTCACCGGTTGTCGAACCGGGGCAGATCGAACATTTCTACTGTTTCCCAATACTTCAACACGAACGGAAGCTGTGCCTGCGTCATCATAGCCAAGTGTTCTGGCTGCAGCATAGGAGAGATCAATCACCCGGCTTTTAACAAACGGGCCGCGATCATTGACACGAACGACAACTGAGCGTCCATTATCGAGATTGGTAACGCGCACCATGGTTGGCAGGGGCAGCGTCTTGTGTGCCGCAGACATGGCGTACATGTCATAGCGTTCACCATTGGCGGTTTTTTTTCCGTGAAATTTGGTTCCATACCATGAGGCAATGCCCGTTTCATTGTATCCATCTGCTGTTTCCAGCGGGTAGTACCAGTGCCCTGCAATTTTGTAGGGCTTGCCCGTCTTCCTGTAACCGCCACTACCACTCGGAAGTTTGGCTGAGCGATGTGAATCGTATGATGAGGGTGGTGGTGCGGAGTCCTGCGTCCTGCTTGAAGATGAGTAGTTCACATGTGATTTGCCGCAACCTGTACAGAACATGACCAGCACTGCAGTGGCAATCACTGCAGTTCGTTTCATGGCTCTACCCTGCATAGGGAGCAGCCAAGCATCTCTGCCAGCTC
>WSZY01000010.1 GCA_013139875.1 Mariprofundaceae bacterium
CCGCCCAGAAAAAGTTGCCCCTGCCCACTCTCCTGCCACCCACGAACTCGCCTTCATAACGGTCACCATTTTTCCAGAAGAGACTACCCCTTCCTGTCATCTCTCCATCTGTGAACTCACCTTCATAACGGTCACCATTTGCCCAGAGACATTTACCCTTGCCCGTTCGCTTACCGTCTACGAAGTTGCCTTCATAACGGTGGCCACCTTCAGCTATAAAAACACCCTGGCCATTCTGGCAGTTGCCTTGAATACACCCATTCGTACCTTGCGCATGAATGCCGGTTGCTGACAAAAGCAGCAGAGAGAATAGAAAAATGGTCGGAATTTTTTTCACTGCACGCACACCTCCCCCGTAGTTAATAACTTGATCATAGAAAAAGTTTCTATCGATGGAAACTGTTATTTACTGTTGCAGGCTATCTGATCAACCCTCAACCCGATGCCCGGATATGTTCCGGACAGAGTATCTGTCCAGAGGATTTGTCCAGAACTGAACAGACCGAAAAAAAACAGGGCGGGCTAACTGGCCCGCCCGTTTTATATATTAACAGAGAGCATTGAACCCTCTAGCTGAGATCAACAGGCTCCAGCTTCCAGATGTCACGATTATACTCTTGCATCGTTCTATCAGTGGAAAATTTACCACTATATGCCGTATTAAAGATACTCATACGCTGCCATCTCTCCTGATCTCTGTAGGCTTCAGAAGCCTGTTGCTGCGCATCAACATAGGATCGGAAATCAGCGGCCACAAGCCATGGGTCGTTGCTACTGCGAATCGCATGGACAATAGATGAGAAGATACCCGGCTCAAACTGGCTGAAGTGCCCGCACTCCAGCATCTTCATAACATGAGTAAAATCCTCATCTGCTGCAATAATAGTGTTCGGATCATAATTTCCACGTGCACCCTCCACCTCTTCAGCAGTCAGGCCGAAGAGGAAGAAGTTATCTTCACCCACCTCTTCACGAATTTCGATATTCGCACCATCCAGCGTACCGATAGTCAGGGCACCATTCATCATGAATTTCATGTTACCCGTCCCCGACGCCTCTTTACCGGCCGTGGAGATCTGCTCGGAGAGATCAGCTGCAGGACAGATTGTTTCCATAGCGGAAACCCGATAATTCGGGAAGAAAACGACCTTGAGCCTGTCACCCACATCCGGATCATTATTCACCACTTCAGCCACATTACTGACCAGCTTGATAATCTGTTTAGCCATGTAGTAACCCGGTGCAGCCTTGCCGCCAATCAGCACACAGCGCGGTGTCCAGTCAACCGTATCACCACGTTTAATCCGATTGTAGAGATGGATCACATGCAACACATTCAAGAGTTGCCGCTTGTATTCGTGGATGCGTTTCACCTGAATATCAAACAGCGCATCGGGACTGAAGCGGACGCCACACTCGGCTTCGACAACCTCTGCCAGCTGCTCTTTATTCCGGCGTTTACAGGCAGCCCACTTCTCACGGAACACTGCATCATCGGCATAAGGTGCAAGCTGACGGAGTTCATCCAGCCTGGTAACCCAGCCATCACCAATGGTTTCAGTGATCAGTCCGGACATCGGTTTGTTACACCACGCCATCCAGCGGCGCTGGGTTACACCATTGGTCTTGTTGTTAAACTTCTCCGGCCACATCGCATAGAAATCAGAGAAGAGCCCTTCGACCAGCAGATCCGAGTGAAGCTGCGCGACTCCGTTAACGGAGAAGCTGCCGACAATGGCAAGGTAGGCCATGCGGACCTGCTGTGTATCACCCTCTTCAATGATCGACATACGGTGCTGACGCTCAATGTCACCCGGCCATTTTTTGGCAACCTCGGAGAGGAACCGCGCATTGATTTCATAAATAATTTCAAGAATACGCGGCAGCAGGCGGCCAAAGAGGTGGACCGGCCAGCGCTCCAGTGCCTCAGGAAGAAGTGTATGATTGGTGTAGGCCATGGTACTGGATGTGATCGCCCATGCCTCATCCCACTCCAGATGATACTCATCCATCAACAGGCGCATCAGCTCAGCCACAGAGACGGTCGGGTGAGTATCATTAAGCTGAAAGACATTCTTGTCAGCAAACTGACTGAAATCACTATCATGCTGCTCAACCCACTGGCGCAGCACATCCTTGATGCTGGCAGATGCCAGGAAATACTGCTGACGCAGACGCAACTCCTTACCATTTTCGCTGGCATCATTCGGATAGAGCACCATGGAGATATGTTCAGCTTCATTCTTGGCGGCCACAGATTCCGGATAACTTCCCGCATTGAACTCACCCAGATCAAACTCATCGGTTGCTGCCGACTTCCACAGGCGCAGTGTGTTTACACTACGGTTTTTAAAGCCCGGAATCGGGGTGTCATACGGCACGGCAAGCACATCCTGGGTATCAATCCAGTGGCGACGCGGCACACCATTCTCATCACGGTACTTCTCAACACGGCCACCAAAATGAATGCGCTGTGTATACTCGGGGCGTTCAAGCTCCCATACATTACCATCTCTTAACCAGTGGTCCGGCTCCTCTGTCTGACAGCCATCAACAATATGCTGGCGAAACATGCCATATTCATAACGAATGCCGTAACCGGTCACAGGCAGTCGCAGCGTGGCACAGCTATCTACAAAACAGGCTGCCAGACGACCAAGACCACCATTACCAAGCCCTGCATCATGCTCCTCATCAATCATCTCTTCAAAATTAAGGCCAAGGGCATTGAGGGCCTCTGTGGCCTGCTCATCCAGGCCCAGATTAAGAATGGCATTCCCAAGTGCACGGCCCATCAGAAACTCAAGCGACATATAGTATGCCCGCTTACCATCCTTCTGATGGTTGGCCTCTTTGGTGGCCTGCCAGCTCTCCATAAGATGATAGCGAATGGTGTATGCCAGCGCCTGATACTTGTAATTGTTGGCAAAACCGGCGTGATGCACGCCCAGTGTGCGCACATAGTGGCGCTGGATGCCGTTAATCAGGCCATCTGATGTTGTGCTCAGTGGCGGAGCATCCACGATACTACGAAGTGTTTCTGTGTGTTCTGACATAATCGTTCCTTGATAAACAACGGTTAAAATATCGTGCTTATGTATCCTTTATGATTGGCACGAAGGGTGGCTAACCGACTGCTTCAAGTCAATCTGAGGCAACAGGAAAAAGTGACCGGCAGGAATACTCCAGGTATTATGACTCATGCATCTAGCTGCTGCCTGTCTGCACGCGTCATGGCAACCAGTTTTTCCCATGCCTGTTGTGCCGCTTCATGTTTGTTATCGCTGCCTTTAAGCGCATCAAGCTCCTCCCCAAAGCATGTCATTCGCAACACGCCCTGCGGTACACCCTTTGGAAACAGACTTTTGCTGCCAAACAACACGCACGCATCCACAGCATCAAAGCCCAGTGTGTGCTTTGCCTGCTGAACGAACAGACTGACTTCTTCCATCGGATTTTTGAATTTACCTGTTCTATTGTTTTCCACGCACGTCCACTCATCAATTTTTTCGCCACCGAATATATAGCCACTGCTCGTTTCCAGTTTAACGGCAACAATTTTTCCGCACAGTAATATCAGATAATCCACAAACAGATAGCCCTCAATTCCATCCGAGAGAACGACATTTTGTTCAACTGCATAGCTATGCTTTCTGATCACTCGTTTCAGATGGCGCATATCGGAGGTCTTGTGCATATATGTAACCAACGGCACAGCGCACAGAATAAGCACCAGAGCGGCAAGCACGGCGATAACCCATGGTGACTGAAGATGCTGAGTCAGGGTTTCAACCATGTTCATATGCCTCTTGGCTCCATTGCACAGGCAATCTCAAACTTCCGAGTTATCGTAGCTGGCTTGCTCAACCTTCACCCCCGAAGCATGGCCTTTTTCAAACTCTTGTCAGCAGGCTTTTTACCCAGCCACACCTCCAGCAGTGCACGCTGAAAGTCAGCTCCGTCAATCGCCCCTGCCCTTTTGCCTTTCAGTGTTACAACCGTGCTTCCATCTTCCAGAAAATCGAAAGCAAACAGGTCACCTTTGTGAGCATCACTGAACATGCTGTTAAACTGATCCAGCCGGCTCTGCAGCTTTGCCAGAGAATCTTTGGGCTGGTTCTTCTCAAAGCCCTCAATCCAGCCATCCACCAGCTTTTCCCGGCTCACTTCACCGTAGAGAAAAGACATGCTAAGGCGTTTCGGACCTTTGGCGGCCACAACCTGCTCTGCCGAGGTGGCACCTTCAGAGAGGTAGAGTGCACCGACATAGATATCGAAGAAGAACTTGGTTCGAACCCCTGCTCCGTTAAGCTTCAATGTTTCACCTGCAACCGTTACCGAATCAGGCAGCGAAACACCTTCAATCTCTACGGCCCATACAGGCGTAACAAACAGCATCACGAACAACAGTGGAATGTACTTCATGGCATAGTCTCCTTTGCTGGTTATTCCAGAGTGTAGCAGGCCTGACAAAAGCTGCTTGCCCGGGTGAACAACCAAAAAAGGGCTCTGATCTCTTCCCCTGACCCGAATGAGCAATAGCTGCTGGAATTTGCCTTGCACAGTTTGAAATGTTACGTTGCCTATCAGGCTCATTGTCAGGCCTGTTTTCAGATTTCCTATGTGGCCGCAGCGGAGAACAGTTAACCCAATGAACCGCTTTTTAAATCACCTGCCTCTTTCGCTGCTCATCATCCTTGCGTTTATTCCAGCCCTATCCGCCGGTCCATGGCATTCGTCTCCCGATAATACTGAAGGCTGGCAACTTATGGTGCCCAGAGAGCGTGTTGAGCACCAGCGCCACATGCGCAGCTTGGATGACTACAAAGCATGCAAAAGCTATCAGGCCGAACACCACAAACGCATGCGTGAACGAAGCAGGCGGTCAGGGGCGATACTTGATCAGGCACCGCATTCAGGATGTAACCAGTTACGCAGAAAAGGTAAATTCAGGTGAGTTCGGGCTTCGGCCAGAAACATATTGGCAGCGCTCTCACCCCCCTTCTGGCCTGTGTACCACCGCTGGCAGTCGTCTACTGGGCTATTCCGGAAGGGCTGACTCTCTGGCGAAGCGTGGCAATAGTAACAGCCTGGGCGGGTAGCGGGTTACTGGTTTCCAGCCTTCTGCTGATGATTCGCACGAGTCGAATTGCTGCTCTTCTCGGTGGTTTGGAGACCATGTATCTCTGGCATCACCGCACCGGCTTTGTTGCCTACCTGCTGTTGCTCTGCCACCCGCTTGGGCTTGCTCTGGATGAGTGGTTCGAATCACCATCGTACGCATGGCAGATACTTGCACCATGGGAACAGTCATGGACTGTCTGGCTTGGTTGGGGTTCGCTGCTGTTATTGATGTGTGGACTTACCGCCACATTTGCTCTGAATCTCTCCTACCGGCGCTGGCGGCTGTTTCACGTCTCCCTCGCCCTGGGTGTGTTGCTTGGGCTGATACATATATATGTGCTGCTGGGACAGACATGGCCGATCATGGCCCTGGCCGCCATGGCTGCACTGGCTCTGGGTTGGCGATTGATTGCCAGTGATCTGGGTATTGCTGCGCGCCCCTATCGGGTGAATCGGGTCTCGCCACTGGCGACCGGGATCACTGAGATTGTGCTTGAACCTTGCGCAGGGACAATGGCCATAACACCCGGCCAGTTTGTACTGGCTCGCTTTGACAATGGGGAACACTATCGTGGCTGTGGTGAATACCACCCCTTCACCGTTAGTGGCATCGAAGACGAGGGAAGCCTCAGGCTCGCCATCAAGGCACTGGGGCCGTGTTCCAGCCAAATTCAGAGCATTGAACCGGGTGTTCTTGCCCATTTGCAGGGGCCGTTCGGAACCTTTTTGACCGATTCTCCCAAAATGCCTCAGCTCTGGGTGGCTGGTGGTATCGGTATCACACCTTTTATGGCGCTGCTGCGGGTCCAGCCCTCTGTTCAACCCGTCTTCCTGATCTATCTCTACCGTAGCGATGGCGATGCGGCATTCCTGGATGAGCTCAATATGCTGGCAGAACAAAATGCA
>WSZY01000115.1 GCA_013139875.1 Mariprofundaceae bacterium
AGTCGTGTACCATCAGACTGAACACAGTCGGCACTGCCTGCGAGGAAGCCCTCATCAATTACCTGACGGGCACCCTCAGCCAGCATCGGTCCATTCAGGTCGGTCAGGATCACACGACCGGAACGGCCCCCTCTGGAGCCCATTTTCTTCAGCATGCCGATAGAGATATCACCGGAGCCTGCCGCCACATCAAGCACAGTGGAATCCGGCTTGACTGCAGCCACCTGAATCATGCGTCGTTTCCAGAGGCGGTGCATGCCTGCGCTCATGGCGTCATTCATGATGTCGTACCTGTCAGCTACCGATGAGAAGACGCCCATCACCCTGCCCGCCTTCTCGCTGGCATCAACTGTTTCAAAACCAAAATGTGTCCGGGAACTCATACGGGCAATCGTATCAAAGAGACCCTGTAAGCTCCACGAATAGTGGTGCCAAAGGCTTTGGAAGCAGCATAAAAGTGGTGCCCTCCAGTGGATAAGCTGTGGAAAAACGGTGGATCATTAGTGCATCAATAAATACTACTTATAGTGTGTTCAGAGCCCTTGACACCCAAGATATAGTGCTTCATATTCGCCACCAACATATTAAAAAAAAGACCATTTTGCCCCTTCTGGAGGGAGAGTCCGTATGAGCGCAAACACCACTGCTGCCAACACTGTGTTGGAAGAGTCTACCGGCTTCCCGGCCGAAAAAAGTCTGGAGAAGAGTATTTCGCTGCAACCCGCATCGGAAGATATCTGGGATAAGAAGTACCGCCTGAAAGATAAGAACGGTGAAGCTGTCGATGCCGATATCGAGGCCAGCTATGAGCGTGTGGCCACGGCACTGGCCGCTGTCGAAGATGAGGACAAGCGTGAGTTCTGGTTCAACCGTTTCACCTGGGCGCTGCAGCAGGGTGCAATTCCGGCCGGACGCATTATATCCAATGCCGGTGCCGAGGCGCACAAGCCCGCCACCTCCACCATCAACTGCACCGTTTCCGGTGCCGTTCCCGACTCGATGGATGGCATTCTCTCCATGGTACGTGAGGCGGGGCTGACGCTGAAGGCCGGCTGTGGTATCGGTTATGAATTCTCCACGCTGCGTCCAAAGGGTGCCTATGTATCGGGAGCCGGCGCCTACACCAGCGGGCCGCTCTCATTCATGGATATCTTTGACAAAATGTGTTTCACCGTATCATCGGCTGGCGGGCGGCGCGGTGCACAGATGGGTACTTTCGATATTTCACATCCCGATGTTGCCGACTTTGTCCGTGCCAAGCGTGAAGATGGACGCCTGCGCCAGTTCAACCTCTCCTGCCTGATTACCAGAGATTTCATGGAGGCAGTAAAAAATGATGACGACTGGGATCTGATTTTCCCGGCCACCACAGGAGAGGCCGAGAGTGTTGATGAGAGGATCGTCTGGCGCCAGATGCCACACTTCACCAGTAAAGCCATCCGCAACGATAAGGGTGAAGTAGCCTGCAAAGTCTACAAGACCATCAAGGCGCAGCGCCTGTGGGATGTGATCATGTCATCCACCTACGACTATGCCGAGCCGGGATTCATCCTGATTGATGAGGTTAACGAAAAAAACAATAACTGGTTCTGCGAAGATGTGCGTGCCACCAACCCTTGCGGAGAACAGCCGCTGCCACCATACGGTGCCTGCCTTCTCGGCTCCATCAACCTGACCAAATTCGTACGTGACCCGTTCACCGACAGCGCCTGTTTTGACTGGGACACCTACCGTGAGGTGATCTCCATCTTCACCCGCATGCTTGATAATGTAGTGGAGATCAACGGCCTGCCGCTCAAAAAACAGCGCGATGCGATCATGGACAAGCGCCGCCACGGCATGGGCTTCTTGGGTCTTGGCAGTGCCCTGACCATGATGAAGGTGCCCTACGGTTCGCCAAAATCACTGGAGATTACTGACAGGATCGCCTACGAAATGGCACGTACAGGTTTCCAGACCGGTATCGAGCTGGCCAGAGAGAAGGGCTCTGCTCCGATCATGGAGCGGGAGTTCGAAATCACCCCTGAACTGATGGCCAAGCAGCCTGCAATGGCTGATGATGGCATCAGGATCGGTGACCGGCTCAAGGGCAAGGTGTTGTGGGCGAAGTATTCCAACTACATGCGCCAGTTCGCCAGACACGGTAACATCGAAGATGCTAAAATGCTGAAAGAGCTTGAGGAGACCGGCTGCCGTTTCACCCACCACTCCTCAATTGCACCGACCGGCACCATCTCACTGAGCCTGGCCAACAACGCCTCCAACGGTATTGAGCCAAGTTTTGCCCACCACTACGCACGCAACGTCATTCGTGAAGGCAAGAAGACGAAAGAGAAAGTCGATGTGTTCTCTTATGAGCTGCTCGCCTACCGCGAAGAGATCAATGCAGATGCGATGCCTATAACTGATGAGGAAGCGAATAAACTGCCCTCTTATTTCATCTCTGCTGATGAGGTAACACCAAAGCAGCATGTCGATATTCAGGCCGCAGCACAGAAATGGGTCGATTCGTCGATCTCCAAGACCGCCAATGTGCCAACCGATTTTCCATATGAGGATTTCAAGGACATCTACCTCTATGCCTACGAGAAGGGGCTGAAAGGCTGTACCACCTTCCGCTTCAACCCTGAAGCATTCCAGGGCGTACTGGTCAAGGAAGAGGATCTGGAAAATACCATGTGCAAATTCACCCTGGATGACGGCACTGTTGTCGAGGTGAAGGGTAATGAAGAGATCGAATATGACGGCGAAATGCATACTGCCGCCAACCTCTTTGACGCCTTGAAAGAAGGCTATTACGGTAAGTTCTAATGGGTAGCACTTCTCTTTTGCCGCATGGCAGCGTTGCTTCGACGCTTGAATCCTCACCGTATTCCGAATACGCCTGTGGTTCTTCACGTCTTGCGCCGCGTTCTGCAGCAAAGCTGAAGCGTTCCCTGAAAAATCGTATTAAATGGCCGGAACTTCGGTTCCCGCCAATCAACCTGTGGGTGATGGCATCGCTACCTGGAAGCAAGCCATCGAAAGCGTTCCATTTAGACATGGCCACCCACACTCACCGGAGGCAGCGCCCGGGGCTCTCTGCAAAGAGACCGAACGCGCTGAACAAATTACATAGACGGCTGGAGTCACTGCTGGCGGTTCGTGGAGGCAAACTATGAGCATTAAGATTGAAAAGAAGATTACCGGTTATGCGGTTGCCAAGCCTGAGGACGAGCAGGAGAGCAATGTCGCACACATCGCCCCACTGCTTGAGCGCGATGACATTCTTGAGGGCAATACCTACAAGATCAAAACACCGAACTCCGATCATGCGATGTATATCACCATCAACGATGTAGTGATCAATCACGGTACGCCGGACGAGCATCGCAGACCGTTCGAGGTGTTCATCAACTCGAAAAATATGGAGCACTTCATGTGGATCGTGGCGCTGACCCGCATCACCTCCGCGATCTTCAGAAAAGGTGGCGATATCACCTTCCTGGTGGAGGAGCTCAAAGCGGTATTCGATCCGCGCGGCGGTTATTACAAGAAGGGTGGCAGATATATGCCGTCCATCGTTGCCGAGATCGGTGAAGTGATCCAGCAGCATCTGATCTCCATCGGCATGATGGAGGGCCAGCTGAATAATGCCGAACTGCAGGCCAAGCGTCTGGAAGCCGAGGAGAAGCTGGGTGCTGATGCCATGGCCAAAGGCAACCAGTGCGACAAGTGCGGCGCTATGGCCGTTGTCCGTCTGGATAACTGTGACTGCTGTCTGGAGTGTGGTGATTCGAAGTGCGGTTGACAGGAACTATAGTACCAGGGAGGTTGTACAGATGAACGAAATTGCACAACGGCTTAAAGCGCTGAAGCATGCCTGGCAAGACATTCCGAACGTTCCGGACGACCTGACAATGCTGGGTCTGCCCGGCAAGAACGGCCGATTCATAGAAGAGACCATTGATGGGCTTGCCTACATGGCTGCGAAGCTGGAGTTCGTCCCGGCAGAGAGTCTGGTGATGATAAAACAGCCATGCGAGGTTTACCTGAAATCGCTCGAAGCCTTCTTTAACCATGAGATCAGCGGCCACCCCAGCATGCAGATGCTCACCTTCGCCACGCATCTTCTGCAACTGCAGTCCACCCTCAAAGAAGCCGTGCATGATGCTTCCAGGGAAACTGGCAGCCACCGGCAGAACCCACCCCAGGCCGCCTGATGCCGACAGCACATCGCCTTTCCGACACTGCAAATGCGATTGATAACCGGCTAAACTGAAAGTCGTCAGTGCAAAAGCAGGAGGAGCCGTTAGGGTTCCCCTTTTTTTGAACCTATATACCAATCAAAGGAAGTATTATGACCCCTGACGAGCTAAGCATCGATTATGAAGAAGATGGTATCCTGACCACCAAACAGACAGACAAGATGATCCTCAGCAAAGGGGCATGGGTTACGATCATGTTCAAGTATCAGAGCTGGGTTAAGGCCGATCAGACCTACAGCGAAGATAAGTTTACCATTCGTCGTTTCCAGAAACGCAGTGGTGAATACGTGCCTCGCTCCAAGTTCAATATCACCAATGCCAAGCAGGCCAGGTTGATCGTATCGACGCTGCAGGATTGGACTAAAGAGTAATAGGGGTCCCTGCTGCATAAAACAGTGAGCAGGGAGGATTTAACTTAAAAACCAGGTGGTGGAGAAAAGATCCGTGATCGGCTGCTGCCTCAGAACATCAGCGTTCCGTACAACTGCAAACCACCGGTTTTCCATCCGAGCTCACCGAAATAGTTGGGTCGGTCAATATCACCCCTTATCCACAGCAGGCTGTAGCCCGCGCCGATACCAAAATTCCTGAACAGGCGGTACTCGGCGGCGACCCCCGCATCGGCTACACCCGCGTTCCAGCCACTGGTACGCACCTGAAAATAACCGGCGTTGCCCTTCAGGACCCAGCGCTCACTTGCTGCCCAGTCGAGCGTGACTCCCACGGTAGGCAGTGGCACTAAGACACTGGCACCAGCGGCGGCTGATATCAGCGTTCCGTTGTTCAACGTATTCAGCGTACCGCTCACGTCTATCTTGAGCTGCCCCAAGCCAAGGCCGAGCTTCGCGGCCAGCTCGAGGCTCTCCGACTTGTAGAAAGAGTACCCGTAACCGAGGTGAAAGACTTCAAAACTGCTGGTTGAGCTCACGTTGGAGCTGGCCAGAATCGTGTCATTGATGCCGAGCGCAGGAATGATGATCGGGCCAATATCGTTCCTCAAGGACCGCACTTTCTCGCGATGGAGCTTGTAGTAGCCAAAATAGAGGCGGTGGCGGTCGGAAAAACGCCAATGACCGTTAATACGGCCGACACCGAGAGAGCTATCGAGCCCGAGATCGTTCTCCAGGTCGATACGTCCCGGAAGAATCCCCGGCCCCCGCTTCGTTCCGGCTGAGAGTTCGGTATCGAAATTTGAACGGTAGTAACCGAGGTTCAGCTGGAAACGCTCCTGCCCGAAGCCGATCATCCCCTCTTCCCCTTCTTCCGCGTGTGCGACACTCGCGGCAGCCAGGGCAAGAAGCAGGCTTACAATGCGAAAAGCATTCCAAAGTGACATGTTGGCTCCCCTTTGTCCGAATCTCAGCAGGTATTGATACCTGCCACCTGCGAACTTACGATGCGAGTGTACAGTACGTTAGAGGCTATGCACATCAAGAAAAATAAAAACTCAACCCCGCCAGACAGCAAACCAGGCAGGTAACAATGATCATCGAAATGCTGCAGGAGTGGGCTAAAGAGCAGTTCGAACCGCATTAACCGCTCACCCTTTCAAGGTCGTCACACCATCGGTGTGGCGGCCTTTTTTTGTGCTATACCACAGGGCATGAAGATGCCCAGTCATGTCACCGGCAAACGCCTCGGGCCTTGTAAATAACCTTTTACAGTTCGAGTCCTGCAAGGCTCCCCAAGCAGGACTCGAACTAGAAGAGGTGCTGAACAGAAAAGGGGTCTGACCCCTGTCACTATTCGATCGGTTTGATCACCTTGCATTTCGGGAAGGCAGAGCAGCCCCAGAACTGGCTGCCGGTTCCCATGCCCTTCTTGGCGGTTCGCCGAACCATTCTGCTGCCACACTCCGGACAGAGCATGATCAAAGGCCGGTTTAAATCCGTATCGCCTCTTCCCCGCTTAGCATCTGTTTTAGGTAATGATTTCAAGCCATCCATCCGGCTCTTTCTATGGATGGGCGACTACCCTGTCTATAGCACGAATATGCTACACAGCCGGGGCCAGCTCCTGTTTCAGCCATTTTTTCGCTGGATTCCACTTGCAGGTGCGATTTTTCAGGCAGACAAAACCAACATTTACCTGTGACTGAGCAGTTCGGGTTTCAAGCTTATGAATAGTTAAGGCTGGATTCATCTGCACTTAATAAGCCGACACTAAT
>WSZY01000046.1 GCA_013139875.1 Mariprofundaceae bacterium
GGCCTGATACAAAGCTGTGTCAGCCACCTTTCGCATCTGTTCAATCGTCAGGTATGGTTGTGTCGAGTCGATCGTGCACACCCCCTGACTGACAGTAACAGCAATCGCTTCTCCTTCATGGTCAATGGGTGAGGTCTCAATTTCACAGCGAAGTCTCTCTGCCACTGTATATGCTGCTGCCGCCGGTGTTTCCAGCAATAGAATGCCGAACTCCTCTCCCCCCAGTCGGCCAATAAGATCCGTTTCCCTGTTCATTCTGCGGCAGATGTCGACCACATGCTTGAGCACTCTGTCACCAACATCATGGCCGTAGGTATCGTTTACAGATTTAAAGTGATCAATATCCAGCATAATCAGGGCAATGGGGCGCTGATAACGTCGGGCAATTTTAATATCATGGGTTGCCCGCTCCAGAAAGTGGCGGAGGTTAAATATCCCTGTCAGAGCATCGGTAATGGCCAGCAGATGTAACTTGGTATTGGCCTCCTCCAGCTCAAGGGTGCGCGCCTGCACTTCATGCTCCAGCTCCTCCTGACTTTTCATCTGTAGCTGAATGATCTCCTGTTGTGCCTGAATGCGGTATTGCTTATCACTGTGGATTCGTTCTCCCAGCGCCAGCGACAGCAGAATGAGCTCCAATAGCATGGCGGCAGGAAGGAACACCTCAGCCCAGTACGTGGTTGATAGAAAGGCGAACTTTTCCAGTATTGCCAACAGAACGGCTATCAGAAATGTGCTCCAGGCAACAGTGAAGTAACGTGCTATCACTCCTCCCCGTTGCCACAGCAGGATGCCAGTATATAGAGCGATCAGGGAGACAATCATGACCATGCCCAATGCCGGCTGGATGACTATATGGTAGGAGAAAAAGGGCAGCAGGCAGAGCAGGAAAAGCAGGATAAGTACCGCACCAGTCAGTAGATGTTCGATTCGGGGGGCCTGGTTCGGCAGATCAAGAAAATAGTGAATGAAGCGGCAGACAAAGATGCCACCCAGGATAATAAAAATTGCCAGGCAGTATTGCTGAAAAGCCACTGCTTCCGACCACAGATACATGTAACCCCAGCCGGTAAGTGCGGCAATAAAGAGGCCGAACATCACCACGTACAGCACATAATAGATGTAGGCTGGCTCATACACCCTGAGGTAAAGAAACAGATTGTAGAGAATCATGGCCAGGATGGCGCCGAAATAGATACCAAGGTTGACCATTTCCAGCTCATCTTGATCGTGATACACATCTTCATGCCACAGGGTCATGGGCACCTGTACCGAGCCTGAGCTTCTAACTTGCAGATAGAGTGTAATCCGCTCTTCTGCCGGTATCATTAGCGGCAAGACAAAGTTCCGATGCCTGAGTGGCCGCTCCATAAATGGTCTGGAGTCGCCTGTCTGCACTTCCTGTAAAAGCTGCTCTCCGGAAAACAGGTAAAATGTGATTTCATCGAGCAACGGATGGCCGATTTCCAACAGCCAGCTCTCTGGCTCCGATGTTTCAAGATGGATTCGGAACCAGTAGGTAGAGGAGCTGAAACCAAAATTGAGGCCGGGCCCGGAATGTTTTTGCCATGCCTTTTCGGATTTCTGCCTGATCGAGGCAATATCAAGTTGCCCGGATTGATCTTCAATATATTCGACATATCTGCCCAGAGAGTAGGATTGTTGAGTTGTGTCTAACTGCAAGAGGGGTGTTGCGTGAGCCTCAAAACAACAAACAGATGATATCATCCAGAGCATGATGAATACTGATGCCGGCAGGGAAAAGCTGCTCTTCAATGCTTTTGAAGTGGCCCCCATGGATGAGGCAGCTTTAACGGCCATTTAAGCTCTGCTTCTCACTATTGTATCTTCCTCTGTTCAAACTTAAGGGCACTTTATGGCCACTAATTTGTCCAATGACAGATTGCGTCTTTTGCTATCAGGCTGAACCTCTTACCAGGCTGCTCGCCTTGAAACCACGCTCTATATTCAAAAGATAATTTACAGTTTTTTATGAAAATGTCCAAAATCCTGTTTTCATAAAACCCGGACCGGTTTCTTCTTAATCCCTGAAATAGCCGGGATCAATCTGATACTGCTTCAGCAGCTTGCGCACCGTATTTCGGTTCAAACCAAGCATCTCGGAGGCTTTCAACTGATTGCCGTGGCACTTCTCCATCACCAGCACCAGCAGTGCAGGCTCTACCTGCTCCAGCAGATGCCTGTGCAGGCCTGTTGCCTGAGCATAGCCAAGTTGATCCATGTAGCCTTTGAGGGTTCTGCGAACCGCATCGCCAAGCCCCTCCTGCTCTTCGTTTGTATCCTGGTGGCCGAGCGCTAGTGCAACGTCTGAAAGGGTAATGCTGGCACCGGGCGTTAGTATCGCCAGTCTGCGCATCACATTCTTCAACTCGCGTACATTACCGTACCAGTCATAACGTTTGAGCAGTTCCAATGCATCGTCGAGCAGAATCGGTACATTCATCTCCAGCTCTTCAGCCGCCTGTTTGAGCAGGAACTCAGCCAGTTCCGGAATATCATCCCGGCGCTCACGAAGTGGTGGAATATGAACCGGAATCACATTGAGACGATAATAGAGGTCTTCACGAAACTCCCCTTTACGGATCTTCATCTGCAGATCCTGATGGGTAGCTGCCAGCAAACGAACGTTGACCGAATAGTCCCGATTGGAGCCAATCCGTTGAACGGCTCCTGTCTCCAGAACTCTTAACAGCTTGGCCTGCAATGCTGCAGGCATATCTCCGATCTCATCGAGAAACAGGGTACCGCCATCGGCCTGCTCAAAGCGGCCGGATCGCGCCTTGTCCGCACCGGTAAAGGCTCCCTTCTCATGGCCGAACAACTCCGCCTCCAGAAGCTCTGCCGGAATCGCTGCCGTATTAATCGGAACAAACGCCTCACTCTTACGATGGCTTCGCTGGTGCAGCTCCTGTGCGACCAGCTCTTTGCCAGTTCCCGATTCGCCCGTAATCATTACGGTCAGATCAGAGGCGGCCACACGACCCAGCGTACGGAAAAGGTGCTGCATCGCCTGACTCCGGCCGATAATCACGGTGTCAGTTTTCACAGGTTCCACTTTGGCCGGTTTTGACTTTTGCGGAGCCACCCGGTTAGCAAGCTGGCGAACCTCATTGAGATCAAACGGCTTGGGCAGGTACTCCATCGCACCACTACGATAAGCCTCGGCAGCATGACCAAATGTGGTCTCAGCCGTCAGCAGCACGGTAGGCACATCAAACAGGCCCGACTCCAGCAGCTTCATACCATTGCCATCCGGCAGGTAGACATCAAGGAAGAGAATATCAAACTGCTCTTTTGCCAGCGCTTCGGCTTGTGCAATCGATTCGGCCTGCACAACTTCAAAGCCCTCCTCTTTAAGAACCCGCTCCAGAATCCAGCGGATTCCCTGATCGTCATCAATAATAAGTGCTCTCACGCTGTCTCCTCCCCGGAATTTTTCAGTGGCAGGTGCAGTACGAATATGGTGCGACCTGCTTCACTGCTCAGCTTCACACGTCCGCCATGCTCCTGAATCACGCGCTGCACAATGGCCAGACCGAGGCCACTTCCCCGCTCCTTGCCCGTCACAAACGGCTGGAACAGATGCTCCATCAGCGATTTGGGAATCGGCGCACCATTACTTGTGATTTTAAGCTCAATCACTGCCCCCTGATGCCCCGGTAGCGCCACCATTGGTGCCATGCGGGTCTGCCAGTCAATTAGCGTCGAGCCCGCCTCCAGAGCATTACTCCATAGATTCTCAATCGCCTGCCTCAGCCGGGCCTCATGTGCGAGCAGTTCGGGCAGGCTGGGATCGTAAGCACGGTGCAGTTGCACACCTTCAGGCGCCCTGCAGACATCATCAAGCAGGGCGTGGATATTGATCGGTTCCATGGCAATGTTAGCCCTGGGCCCCAGCTGCAGAAATGTGTCAATACGATCCCTGATACGATCCACTTCAGAGAGCATGTGGGTGCTGATCTCAACCACATCCGTATCGGCAGCCCGCTCAGAGAGCCACTGGCTGGCACCACGCAGTGAGGCGAGCGGATTTTTCACTTCATGTGCCATCTCCAGTGCGATACGGGCTACCGCCTCTGCCATCTCCTGACGTTTAGCCTGCTTCTCCACTTCGGCTCTGTTCCCCTCCGGTACCAGCAGCACGACCGTGCCGCTCTCATGAGGTCCCAGATGCAGGGAGTAGGGGGCATGGGTAAACCGGCTACTGAATGCATCATCTGTCACAGTTTCACCCTGTGAAACCCGCTCCAGCATGGTGTTCACCTCCGATGAAGGTTCAAAAAAATCAGAGAGATGCCGTCCGGCCAGCTTTCGGACTGAAGTTCCAAGCTGCTCCTCAGCCAGAATGTTGGCATGTGTGATTTTACCCCACCCGTCCAGTAGCAGTATCGGTAGCGGCAGATTGGAGATCGCAATCTCCGTCTTATCTAATGATCGGTTAAGCGGCAAGCGAAACACCCTCTTTCAGTCCGAGAAAATAGGCTTCAGCAGTATCGAGCTGCTCCTGCCAATCCTCGATATGCTGGAAATGTCCGCGAAACTCGGCTGAGTTGCGCATCCCCCTGCTGTACCAGACCACATGTTTGCGCGACAGACGGCTGGCTGAATATTCGCCATGATGCTCGGCAAGCAGCAACATATGCTCTTTAACGATAGCCCAGCGCTCTCTGTCTGTCGGCTTGGATGGAATCGGCTTGCCGGTCAGTGCCGCACTCACCTCACCCAGTACCCAGGGATTTCCCTGCACTGCACGTCCGACCATAACCCCGTCACAGCCCGAGATGCGCACCATCTCCAGTGCGCTTGCAGCATCTACGATGTCACCATTGCCAATCACAGGAATAGATACGACAGACCTGGCGCGACCGATATCCTCCCAGTTGGCGTGACCGTTAAACATCTGTGCCCTTGTCCTGCCATGCACGGTCAGCATCTGCACACCGCACTCCTCGGCAATCC